>CAYOOS010000010.1:0-12769 GCA_964405585.1 uncultured Acidobacteriaceae bacterium
AAGAGCAGGTCGCGGTGCTGATTACTTCTTCTGACGGCAGTATCGCGCATCAAGCCGAGCAGATCGCCAATAAAATCGGAATCCCGATAGTGACGCTGGCCAGTGATGCAACAACGACCCGGATCAATATTCCCTGGATTTTCCGGCTGGGACCCAGCGATGAGGATCAGGCGCGCGCCATCGCCGCGCAGATTTATCGCGAGGGAGACGTCAAGAAAGTACTGCTGCTTGTGGAAACGGATCATGACGGAAGGGTTGGGGCGGAGGAATTCGAGAAGGCTGTTCAGCGATTGCAAGGGGCTCCGCCAGAGCGGTTGGAGATTGCTTCCTCCGAGATGCATCCGGAAACTATTGCCGCGCAGGTGAAAGCGAGCGCGGCAGGGGCGATTGTCCTTTGGACGAGCGCACCGCTGGCCGGGCGAATTCTTCCGTTACTCAGCCAGAGCGACTTTGCAGTGCCCATTTATTTGTGCCGCAAGGCGGCTGGACTGGTTGCCGACAATGCACTTGCTTCTTCCGAAGACGAGACGCAGGCCAGAGATCAAATTCCTTGGGGAATCTGGGTAACGGCCACTGCAGCGGGCGCGACGAATAAAGCAACAACTCAATTTGCGAAACGCTATCGTGAGCAGACCGGCGTTTGGCCAAGCTTCGAGGCAGTGCAAATCTACGATGCGGTTCGTCTGGTGGCAAAATCGCTGCGCGTAACGGGTGCCAATCGCACGCGTTTGCGGGACTACCTTGCGGCCGGCAATCGCTTCGAGGGACAGAGTGGAACCGTCGTGTTTGATTCCGCCGGCAACACCCTCGGGGACACCCAAATGCTTCGGGTTGCATCCATCAAGTAATCTCCCCTTCGTGATCATGTCCTTTGCCTGCCCGGGGAAATAAAACCCCGTCTCTACCATTTCAATCCAGCAATTGCACCAGCAGGTTGTCGAAGGATGACGGGATTGTCGGCAGAATTAGCGGCGCGCGAGGGCATTGGTGGGGGAATAGAGCAGGACAGATCGGCCGGGTACACCAGCGGAGAGCCGGCGAAGTACGTAGCGAAACGGGCGCGGGCCAGAGCCGACCGAAACAGATTCCAACCGATAGAAGTTCTCCTCGAAACGCACCACGCGTGGCGGATTCCAATCGTCCTTGCGGCGGCATGCCGCAATCTCCAGAAAATCATCGGTGCCTGATTTGTGAAAAAAGAGCCCATCTGGAACCTGGTCCGAATGTGCAATCCTCAAGCGCTCCCAAATCGTGCTCCACACAGAAGATGGATTGTTCCGAATGCCGCTTTCGCCGCCGCGATTTTTGGTTGAGGTGCGAAACGGATTGAGGAAGATTCTGTCAAAGAGAAAAAGCGGCAAGATGCCAACAATCATCTCTGAGAATGCCGCACTGCATAGGCGTACAACTCCCTCCAGAATGAAATAGGCGAGCAACCAGGTGAAGGGATGAGCAAACCAGAGGGAAAGAGCGACGCCGGCGACGGCTTGATCGGTGACGACGCCAGCCTTGCCGCTCATGGCCATGTCAACGCCACGATCAACATAAGTGGTCATCGCGTACATATACCAATAGCCCATGGCCACAATGGCAGCAGCCGATTCCCCAAGCCCGCTGAGCGAAGCGGCACGAGGGGCGTTGGTGTGCTTCTCAAAGAAGAGAGCATCGCGCCAGCGTTTCGGCAAGAGGGCAAGAAAGGGTCCGAGGATGTAGGTCCACATGGGGATGGCTGATTGAATTGTAGAGCGGTGCGGAGAGATCTGCGGTTTCATGTAAGGGGAATAGCCCAAAAAGTAAATGAAGAAGTGGAAGACGGAGTTGGGGAAGTAACTGGACCCAACAGGACCGAAAGCACTGACTTAGTGGCGAGGAGGAAACAACTGTCCCTTGGGCCAATATCTCAGTACAACCGCAGTTCCTAAACTGAACATGGACTTTATCAGGAGGTGACTATGTTCAAGGTCATGCGTACCGCGTTGCCATGCGTGCTGAGTTTCTGTGCCGCGTCTGTGCTATTCGCCGGGGCATCACAAGGTGGCAAAGCGCCGCTGGATCCCACGACCTTGGTGGCACTGGTGGCGGGTAATGCGCTCCCAGAAAATATTGTGGCAGAGGTCGCGGCACGCGGACTAACGTTCACTGCGACGCAAGACTACAAAGCCCAGCTCATGACAGCCGGAGCCACGCCCGAAGTTTTGAAAGCGGTGAGCAGAGCGATCGTGCACACCGGGGCCGGCGACGACGAAACGGAGAAGGTCGTGGAGGGACGGAAACACCTTGCGCTGGCAGGGAAATTGATTCGCGAAAAGAAGTACGACGAGGCTGCGCAGGAAGTGGATGCCGGGCTGCAGACAGGCGGCAAGAAGGCAGCTGCGGGATTCGTGATGGGGGAGCTGCTGCGCCGCCAGGAAAACTGGGTAATGTCGCGCGGCGTGTATGAAGCACTATTGAAGCTGGACCCGAGTTTTCCGGAGGTGCGGACAAAATTGAGCTTTGTTCTGTATCGTTCGGGCGACGAAGAGGAGTCCTTGCGGCAAGCGAAAGAGGTGCTGGAGGAACGCCCCAACAACGCGGAAGCTCACAAAAATGCAGGCCTGGCGTTGGAAGGCATGCGGAAATTCGACGCCGCAGAACAGGAACTCCGGGAAGCGCTGCGCTTAAAGCCTGACTATGACGCGATTCACTACGATCTGGGAATCCTCCTGTACGACAATAAAGACCTGGACGGCTCGATCGCCGAGTATCGGAAGGCGTTGGCCGCAACCCCGCGAGACGTCGACGCCCACTACAACCTTGGCATCGCTTATCACGATAAAAGAGACTTCGACAATGCCGTTCGGGAACTCCGCGTGGCCAAGAAACTCGACCCCAAGAATCAGGCCGTGCGGCAGAATCTGGGGTCCTATTTGAGAGACGCGGGCCTGAATGCGGACGCGGTGAAGGAATGGCGAGAACTGGAAGCCCTGGCGCCGGATTCAGAGGTCTGTCACCTGTGCCTGGCATCATCCCTAGTCTCCATCTTCGACTACGACGGGGCAAAGAAAGAATACAAGATCGCCATGCGGATGGAGCCAACGGATACGCATGCTCACGCGGGGCTGGGACTAATCTATGAAACGCAAAAAGACTTCCCGGCAGCGCTCAAGGAATATCAGGAAGAGACGCGGCTCGATCCGGAAAGCGTGGACGGCCGTTGGCGAGCAGGGTTGCTCTTGCTGGAAATGAAAGAGCCGAAGAAAGCGGCAGATGAATTGGCCGCAGCAGAACAATTGCAACCGAGCAACGCGGACGTGCACCAAGCGTACGCGCGCGCGCTTTGGTTTTTGGGCGAGAACGAGAAAGCCAAGAGCGAGTTCCAGGAAGCAGTGTTGCTGGACGGAAATGATATTGGAACTCAACTGTATTTCGCACAATTCCTGGCCAAGCAGGGCGACTGGACGAGCGCAATGGAACACTGCCGCATTGCGAAGAAGGGTTTCCAAGAGGCTATGGCAAAACATGTTCCCATGCAGATCGTGGACGCCCAAGGCGGCTGCCAAGGCTTGGATTTGGCTTTCAAGGAGCACCTATCCGAATTGCGCGCGGCGGGAAAGTCCGCGGAGGCAGCTGACCTGGAAAGCAAGCTCGCGGGAGCGACGGAAGCGCTGGGGATGTCCGGAAAACTGGACGCGGCTATGGAAGCCGGAGCCAACGCAGGCCGAGAGAACAATCTGGCGGAGGCGGAAAGAAGCTACAAAGAAGCGGTGAAGATTGCAGAGCAACTAAAACCACCGGAGGGGCGTTTGGTGATGTCCCTCGGCTACCTGGGCGCGCTGTACTTCACACGCAAGGACATGTCGGATGCACAAACGACATTTGCGCGGGAGTTGCAGGTTGCCCAAGAACTTTATGGCGAGAATTCGCCACAGTTGAGCGCGCCATTGCTGTGGCTGGGGCGCGTGTGGTTGGAAGAAGGTGATCCCGCTAGGGCAGAAACGCTCTTCCAGCAGAACTTGACATTGAACGAGAAGAGCTACGGGCAGACGAGCGCCGGGTATTCCGCGGGGCTTCGCGCAATGGCACAGCTTCAATATGCGCAGAAGAAGTACGAGGCAGCTCTACCGTATATGGAGAAGGCCGTGAAAATCGACGAGACAATATATGGACCCGCCGGGCCGCAGCGCCTCTCCAGCACAGGGATGCTGTGCAAGCTCTATGACCAACTTGCGCTGCCGGCGAAGGCTGAACCATGCTATCGCGAACTGCTGGACTTGCAGGAAAGGACGTATGGCGACAAGAGTCCCGCGTTTGCGCAAACATTGGCAAGTCAAGCAAAGGCGCTCCGCGCCCTGGGGCGTGGGTCGGAGGCGGACGCGGTTGAGAAGCGCTTGCAGGAGTTGCAGCAGCCCACGGCTGGAGTGAACTGAACTGAATTGTGGCTCAACGGTTAATGCGCAAGGAATCGCGGGCGCCGGAGAGGCTGGAGAGGAGCATGGCGGCCGGCACTCGTTTCGAGGGTCTGACCGAGACGTTTGTGTTCGATTCGGCCGGAAACACCCTTGGGGAAGTTCATCTGCTCCAACTCGCTACCTTCACCAGATCTCCCGCTCCTTGATCGTGCGCCTTTTGCTTCAGGTTGCAGGGCTGAAGGTTCTCGTGCGCAGGTGCAAAGTTGCGCGTGCAACATTCTGACAGGACAAAAGGATGAAATTGTCCGTGCGCCGAGAATATTGGCATTCACATAGATTAGTATGTAGGTAGCACGTAGGTGTACTTTACAAAGCGTTTTGTCCTTCCTGGGAAGGCCCCCCAATACTCACTTTTCCGAGTTCCACCCATTGCGCGCGCCTGCAATTCGGCCACAGATTTCAGATGTTCATCGTGACGCCGATTTTGCCGTGCGCAGCTCGAGTGGCTTTGGAAAGCCATCGCAATCCTCGGATAGCCAGGACGTTCCGCGACCATAATCGCACATGGCGGTGACAGGCATCCTTGACTTTCAAGAAACGCCTTGTTTGAATGGTTTTAATTAAAACGATTCAAACAGTGGAATAGAGTCCGCCAAAGGGCTTGCCGGCATTTCCGGGCCACTTATGAAAGGGACCACGGTGCAAAAGGAGAAAGTCATGTTCGTTGTATTCTCTCGTTCGCGTTTAACGTGTTTCTGCCGATTCTTTCTGGGCCTTCTGTTCGCCGCACTGCTGTCTCTGCCCACGGTCATGCTTGGTCAAAGTTACTTCGGAACCGTGAGTGGCGAAGTGACGGACCCAAGCGGGGCGCTGGTCCAGGGAGCCAAGCTGGTGCTTACGGACCAGGGGAAGGGTTACACCTTCAGGGCCGAATCCGACGGCAACGGGCGGTATCTGTTTACCGCGATTCCCCCCGGCGTGTATTCCCTATCGGTGGAGATGACTGGATTTGAGAAATCGGTGCGCAAGAACATCAAGTTGAACGTGACCGAAAACGTATCCGAAAATCTCCAACTGAGACTCGCCAGCACAACCCAAACGGTACAAGTTGAAGCGCACAGTCAATCCCTGGCCACGGAGGATGCGGTAACCGGCGAAGTCGTCAACCGACGGTTCATCAACGACCTTCCCCTGATTGATCGCTATGTGATGGACCTCACATACCTGGCGCCGGGTGTCGCTGATATGAGTGACACCAACCATGTAAGTGATACGGGAACGAACTTTGTCTCGAACGGAAGCCGTGGCGCCAGCGCCGACATCCTGATGGATGGCGCGTCAATGACAAATTTCGAACCCAATGGGGGCATCACGCAGGCAACCTACACGCCTTCGGCGGAAGCGGTAGAGGAATTCAAAATTCAGCAAACCAATTTCAGCGCCGAGTACGGTTTTACGGGCGCCTCGATCGTAAATATGATCACGCGTTCAGGAAGCAATGCCTTTCATGGCAGCGCCTACGACTTTATCCGCAATCAGATGACCGACGCCAATAACTGGTTTGCCAACGCGGATGGCCAGCCGCTCCCACCGATTCATCGCCACAACTACGGGGGCACCGTTGGCGGGCCGGTGCTCAAAAACAAGACCTTCTTCTTCTTTGATTGGGACGGCACGCGCCAGTCGACCGAGGGCGTCTATCAGGCTGGCGTGCCGAGCACCGCGGAACGCACCGGCAATTTCGGCGAGTTGTGCACATCGAACGGCGGAACATTCAATTCGAATGGAATGTGCGTTGATTCCAGCAACAACCTCATTCCGCAAGGTCAAATCTGGGATCCCTACACGGGTACGTACCAGGTTCCCTCCGATCCCAATCTACCGGCCGGCGCATACCGCAGCGCGTTCATTCCGTTCGATAACATTGCCACCTACACCAGCCCCGGGAACCCAAATCTGAACGGCACTCCTTACCAACTGCCACAGGTTCCCGGAAACCTGATCGATCCTGTGGCGCAGAAGATGATCAATCTGTTTCCAATGCCGAACCTTTCGACGGGCAACATCTACTACAACTGGGGGGCAACCGGACCGAACCGCTGGTTCAACGATCAGTTCGATATCAAAATCGACCACCGTTTCAGCGAAAAAAACCTGCTCAGCTTCAAGTACTCGCAAGGTTGGAATCACTTTGCCACCTACAATTGCTTCCAGAACTTTACCGATCCCTGCGCCAGCGGTCCCAACACAGCGAGCGAACACTTGTTTGCGGTGAACGATACGCAAACTTTTAGTCCGACACTTCTGTTGACCACGACTTTTGGATTCACTCGCGGAGCGTTCAACAACCGCCAGTACACTCCGTCGTTGAACTCTGATCCTTTGGGCACGCTCGGTTTTCCCTCTTATCTGAGATCCAACGGCGTAAACGGCGTTCCCGCTATTTACATCGGGGGAGGCTATTATTCCGCCGGTTCGACCAGCACGGGTGACGATCCCTACGGCAACTCCACCCAAGGGCAGGACACCGGGCAGTTGGGCGCGGTCCTCAACATGATTCGCGGCAAGCACGACCTGAAGATCGGATTCGAGGGGAGGCTGCACCAGCAAAACCTATTCGGTACCAACGAACCTCTAGGCAGCTTCAGCTTCGACAACCTTGGTTCCTCGCAGTGCCCGAACGGAGATATCACCGTGTGCGGCGGCGATGGGATGGCCAGCTTCCTGATGGGAAGCATCGGAGGCGGAGGTTATGAAATCCAGTTCGCGCCCGCGACGGAAAACTATCAATTCGCCTGGTTCGTGCAGGACAACTGGAAATTCACGCGTAAACTCACCCTGAATTTGGGCCTCCGCTACGACGTGTCGCTTCCCAGGACGGAACGTCACAACCGCATGAATTGGTATGACCCCGATGTGGCAAGCCCGCTCAACGATGGAAGCATTTCCTACGTGGACCCGGTCACTGGCGACAACGTGACACGCGCGTTGGTCGGCGGCGAGCTCTTTAACAATGCCGCCGAGCGTACGAATTGGGTTACCGACTGGAAGGACATTCAGCCGCGCTTCGGCTTCGCCTATCAGGCAGCGCCGAAAACTGTAGTTCGAGGCGGATATGGCATTTATTTCGGACAGAACCGTTCTGGCGCCAACGGTCTCCTCTCTTACGGTTCCCAGGGGTACAACCAGTACACGAACTTGATCACTACGTATAACAACGATGGCGCAACGCCTTATCTGCGATTGAGCAATCCCTTCCCCAACGGTCTCATTCAACCACCCGGGAGTTCACTTGGCTTGCTGAACGACGTGGGATACTTTGCCAGCGGCCCGATCCGTAACAGCCAAGCCGACCGCACACCTTACGAGCAGAGCTGGAGCTTCGGCATTGAGCGAGACCTGGGCTGGGGCACATTGCTGGACGTGCAGTACATCGGAAAGAAGGGGACGCACTTGTACTTTAGCGGCGCCACTCAAACGGATGTCCTGGGGCCGCAGGTCGAGAACTATAACCAGGCACAGATGAGCAGCCTGGTGTCTCAAGTGAGCAACCCATTTTATGGAATCATTACGGACCCGAACAGTGTGCTGTCCAGCCCGACGACGTATGGCTTTCAATTGGAGTTGCCCTCCCCGCAATTCACAAACGTCACCACCGATGTGTTCCCCATCGCCAACTCCATCTACCATGCACTGCAAATTGTGGTGGAGAAGCACTATTCCAATGGCTTGCAGCTTTCGGCTAACTATACGTGGTCCAAGTCTATCGACGATTCCTCTGTCTACGACGACAACTTGACCTGGATTGGGAGCTTTACCAGTCTCCAGGACCCCAACAAGCCCTGGCTCGAACGAAGTCTCTCCACCTTTGACGTACCCTCGATGCTGAAAATCAATTACAGCTACGATCTTCCCGTGGGCCGCGGGAGAGCCTTTCTGTCGAACATGCCGCGAGCCTTGGATCTCCTAGTGGGTGGATGGAAGACCAATGGCGTGTGGACCATTCAGGATGGGCGTCCGCTCTCGTTTTTCGTTACCAATGGCGGAACTCCAATTCCAACCTATGGCTCTCAGCGGCCCGACATCACTGGTGATCTCAAAGTCAGTGGCGGCCCGGAATCGAACTGGGTAAACAACTACTTCGCCAATCCGGACGTGCTGCAAATTCCGGCGCCCTACACGCTGGGAGATATGGCGCGAGCTGTAGCAGTCCGCACGCCATTTTTCTTTACCACCAACCTCTCGGTTGGGAAGGATTTCTCCCTGTCGAACAGCCACGAAGAGATGAAACTCGAATTGCGCCTGGAAGCGCAAAACGCTTTCAATCATCCTGTCTTTGGCACGCCCGACACCACCGTGGGCGATCCCAACTTCGGACAGATTAGCTATACGGCCGTTGGACCAAGAGAGGTCCAGCTGGCCCTGAAATTCACGTTCTAGAGCATATCGGGCCGAAACTAAACTCTGGCACGAGAGATCTCATCATTAGGCAATGGTCCCCAATAAAGAATACCGAGGATTGATCGATGGTGAACTCGAACTCCAAGGGGGATGCTGCACCTGTCAGGATTGCCGAGGGCTGCGGCTGATGCGCAAGGAATTGCCGACGACGGCGAGGCTGGAGAGTAGCATGGCGACGGCGGCGAAGATGGGGCTGAGGATGCCGGCGATGGCGAGGGAAATGCCCGCGGTGTTAAAAAAGAAAGCCCAGAAGAGATTCTGACGGACGATGCGCAGAGCTTTGCGGGCAAGGTCGAAGATCTCGGGGATTTTGCGCAGGTCGTTATCCATCAAGACAACGGAAGAAGCGCGCATGGCAATGTCCGTGCCAGAGCCCATGGCAATACCCAGATCGGCTTCGGCGAGCGCCGGGGCATCGTTGATGCCGTCGCCGAGCATGGCCACGACCGCGCCGCTTTTTTTCCACTCGCGAACGACTTCGGCCTTCTGCTCCGGCATCACATCCGGGCGGAAACTTTCCACACCAAGCTGACGCGCGACGGCTTCCGTGGTGACGCGGGAATCGCCAGAGATGAGATGCGGCTCGATGCCGCGATTGCGCAGTTCCGCAATCATGGCGAAGGCATGGCTGCGTGGGGTGTCGCCAAACGCGAGGCAACCCTGCAATCCTCCATCCCAGCCGAAAAAGGTAACGGTGCGGCCTTCGCATTCCCAGCGCCGGGCAACGAGTTCAGAACGCGCATCAATGGGAATGGCCATCTGTTCGGTCAGACGGCGGCCACCAAGAAACATACTCTTGCCGTCAACCATGCCAGTGATGCCGAGACCCTTGTGGATTTCGACCGAAGCGGCTTCGCCAAGGGCGATATCGCGTTCACGGGCAAAAGCCACGATGGCCTTGCCGAGAGGGTGCTCGGAATATTGCTCGAGGGAAGCGAGGAGGGCGAAAGTATGCTCGTAGGAGGGGGAGCTGAGGTCAAAAGGGAAATCGGCGGGCAAGCCATCCTGTTCGGAGTTGGCGGCATTGGCTTGCATCCAGGCGGGGGACGAACAGAAGTCCGGAATGAGTTCGCAACCGAGGAGCTGGAAATGGCCCTCGGTCATCGTGCCGGTTTTATCGAGCACGATATGATTCACGCGGCCAAGCGTTTCCAGAATGCGCATGTCGCTGATGAGAATACCGCGGCGAGAGGCAGCGCCGAGGGCGGCGGTGATGGCCAGGGGAGTGGCGAGTCCCAATGCGCAGGGGCAAGCAATTACGAGCACGGTTATGCCGCGCATCAGGGCTGTGCCGAATGTAGTAAACCCTCCCAACCAGCAGACCGCAAACGTCAGCACCGCAATAACTACAACGGAGGGCACGAAGATCCGCGAGACGCGGTCCACAGCGCGTTCCAGCGGTGAACGATTGCCGAGAGCGTTTTCCACCAGCGCGATGATGCGGGAAAGAGTGGAGTGTGACGCGCGAAGCGTGGCCTGGACGTGGAGTACGCCGTCAAGATTGACGCTGCCGGCGATGACCGCAGCGCCGGGATGTTTGGCGACGGGCGTGGCTTCGCCGGTGAGAAGTGACTCATCGGAATGCGAATTGCCGGATTCCACGGTGCCGTCGGCGGGGAAACGTTCACCGGCTTTAACGACGAAAGACTGGCCGGGTTCGAGGGCATCCACGCTGACAAAATGCTCGCGACCGTCGGCGAGGAGGCGGACTTTGTTGGGAGCCATGCGATGGAGCAGGGTAATCCATTGCGAGGTGCGGGCTTTGGCGCCGCGCTCGATCAATTTCCCAGCCAGGAGAAACGTGACAATGACGCTGGCCGTATCGAAATAGACGTGCGAAGCGCCGCGAAAAGCCTGGACCACGCTGAAGAAATAAGCGGTGAAGACGCCGAGACTCAGCAGCGATTCCATGCGCAGCGCCCGATTTCGCAAGCCCAGCACGGCCAGACGATGAATGGGGTAGCCGCAGTAGAAGACCACGGGCGTGGCCAGCGCCATGAGCACAAAAGGCATGTAGTGGCGGACACTGTCGGTGATCTGCTAGAAATAGCTGACGTAGATGGCGAGGCTGAACGTCATGATGTTGAGCCAGAAGAAAGCGGCGAGGCCGAAACGGAGGAGGAGGTCGCGATTTTCGGCGGCGTCGCGCTCCGCGCCCGGAGTGAACGGAGAGGCTTTGTAACCGAGGTTGTTGATGCGTTGGGTGACGCGGTCTGGCGGGAGGAGTTGCGGGTGATATTGAACTCGGACGAGGTCCTTGGCGAAAGAGGCTTCAGCGCGCGTGACCCCTGGAAGTGAGTTCACCGCGTGCTCGATCAGCCAGGCGCAGGAATTACACCACATCCCTTCGACTTGCAGGACCAGTTCGCAGAGATTGGCATCGGCGGTAGGAGTTTGCTTGACCGGGGCGGCTTCTGCCTCCAGTCCTTCACCACCACTCTGAGAAATCAAGCCAAGTTGCAGGCCGCGCTTATAAAGTTCGGTTTCGCGAAGGTCTTGGCCGCTGGCGGTTACGCCGCTCTCAGAGAGAATGACGTAGACGTTCATGCAGCCGAGACAGCAAAAGAAATGTTCGGCTTCCTCGAGGGAAGTCGAGAGGGGATGCTTTCCGCAGGGAAGCCCGCAGAGATGGCAACTCGTCGAACTCATGCGCAAATCCAGTTTCCCTTTTCAAACGAGGCCTGGGCCGGGGCGGCGGCAACGGATTTGCCATGCTGATCGAGAAGAATGGGATTGGAGCGCTTGGTGATGATGTAGCAGACGATCAGGATGGCGATGAAGAGGACAAAGACAAAGCCGAGAAAATAAGCGAACGGCGTGCTCTTCTTGTTTACGACTTGCGATGTCGCGGGCATGCTGCTCATAGGATGCTCCTGTGGCCCCACGGGGCGGGGCACTTACTTCGGATTCTCCGTCGGGGTAATAAATGTTTCGTCAAACTCTGTCTTTTCGTTGCCCGCACGGGTCACAAGACGAAATTGATTCACGCCGGGGATGAGCGGCGCGCCGGGCGGCGCAACAATATCGAAATTCACCTGCTTGCTTTCTTCGGGGGCAACGACAACGCCATTTTCAAAAGAGGCGAAGTGCGTGCCGGGGAGATCTTCCATAGCGAGGACCACAGTGGCCTGGGCGTGGGTGCGATTGGCGATTTGCAGGCGAAAGGTGTTAGAGATGCTGCCGTCCTTCTCACGGTGAAAGAGCACGGAGCGGTCCGGATAGATCTGGATGAGGACGTTGCGGCGCACGGCAAAGGCCGTGAAAATGGCCGCGCCATAAGCGAGGACGACCAGAGAGACGGCGATGCGCTTGGCATTGCGGAAGCCGAGGCGATAGAAGAAGCCCTTCGACTTGTCCGTACTGCGGAGAGTTTCGCCCTTTTCTCCCCAGGCATAGTGAATGAGGCCCTGCTTGCCAAGGCGGCCGAGGACGTCCACGCAGGCGTCAATGCATTCGCCGCAGTGGATGCACTCGATCTGGTAGGGGGAAGTGCGAATATCAATGCCCATGTGGCAGACGCGGACACACTTTTTGCACTCGATGCACTCTTTTGGATCGTCGCGATACTGCACGATGAGGGTGTCGCCATCGGCGAGCATGCCTTGAAGGTAGCCGTAGGGGCAAACGGTGGTGCAGAAACGCTGGCGGAGAAAGAGAAAATCGATGAGCGTGAGCAGTGTGGTGGTGGCGCCGGCGATGCCTCCAGCCGTTTTCACATCGGCAGAGAGGAGCCGGTGGATAAGGTCGCGGGGTTCAACGAAATAAGAGATAAACACAAAGGCGAGAACGATGGAAGCAAGGGTAACGATAAAATAGAAAAGACCACGGGAGAGCAGATTGCGATTGCGCGGAGACCAATCCACATATTTCGTGACAAGACGCTTGATTTTGGTTTCCGCGGCTAGGGAGGCCTCGCTGAA
>CAYOOS010000010.1:12779-26831 GCA_964405585.1 uncultured Acidobacteriaceae bacterium
AGATCATCTGCGGGCAGAGATAGCCGCAATAGACGCGGCCATACAGCATGGACATCGCGATAATGACGAAGAGCAAGAACATTAATGTGAAGAAAATGGTGGCGAATTCGCTGATCCAGAGTTCCTGGCCAAAAAAATAAAAGCGTTGGTGAGGAATATCAAAACGCATCAGGTTGGAAAGCGGCAGGGCGAAGAAGACCAGGACGCAAACGAGATGAATGGCCTTGCGAAAGAGATGGTAGAAGGTGGAATGCGGCGGGGCCATGTTCGGCCGGACGCAATCCGGCAGGGGCTTCGCGGAATTGATGATGCGCGGATTGAGTGCTGCGGATTTGTCAGTGGTGGACATGACACCCCTGGATGGCGGCCAAGACATGAAGAGGTAACGCGCTGCGCAATAGAACAAAGACTCCGAGGGCCATCACGCTGACGGCGGCGAGGCGACTTCCGAAACGATTGAGGCGAAGCTTGAGGGCGGAAGAGAACACGCCCAAAACCAGCAGGGCGCCAGCCGTGCCCAGCCCGAACGCGGACATGGAAAGAGCGCCGGCCCAAGGAGTTCCAGCCGCCACAGATTTCAGAAGAGCCATATAAACAAGGCCGCAGGGAAGAAACCCAAGAGCGAGGCCGAGATAGAAGCGGTCGGCGGTTTTAGGGGAAGAGAGCAGATTGCGCAAGGGGCGAAGCAGGCGCGAAGTCCAGTGAATGGAGGCGTTGCCTAGCCGAGTGGTGGCGCGGAACGAACCGAGCATTAAGATGCCCGCAAGGATCATAAGCGCGCCGCTGACAATCATCGCGGCGCTAGTAATACCGGCGAGGCGGCCAACCAGCTCAACGCTGCGCCCAAACAAACCGGCGAGCGCGCCGAGCGCCGTGTAGGTAAGAATGCGTCCCGCGTTATAGGCAAGGTGCGGTGGTAAAAGGGTGAAACGGCCCGCGGACGGAGAAGAATTGAGAGCGATGGGAGTGAAGCCGGCCGCAGCGGTATAGGAAATTATGATGGGCCCGCACATTTGAAGGCAGTGCAGGCTACTAACCAGACCGAGAGCGAACATCAGCCAGAAATCCATCGTTCCTCGAGTGTTTTGCAGCGCGGCGAATCAGTGGCTGGCCGGCTGCCCGTTGCCCGGATAACGCAGCTTGGGATTCGGAGCGGGCACGGTGACGCATTCACGGTAAAACTCGAACTTTTTCATGGTGATGGCATGAGTCGGACAGCGCGTGGCGCAGAGCGAGCAGCGAATGCACGTCTTTTCGTCCTTCAACATCACGCCACCGATGGAATCCAGTTCGCCGGGGTCCAGCGCGCGCAGATCTTCGACTTTCAAATCCAAGGACTTGGCGAAATAGTTCGCCCAAGTTTCCTCGGAGCAGAGCGCACTGAGGCCGACGAGACGAATAAGGTTTTCCGGGCAAACGTCCACGCAGCCATTGCACGCGATGCACGTCGAAGTGTCAAAGACGGTGTTGACGTTGCAGCGCAGACAGCGGGCAGCCTGGCGGCGCGCCAATTCTTCCGGAAAAGATTCCTCGGTGACTTCAAGCGAGCCAGCGCGCGCGGAAGGATCGAGAACGGGCGGATTGGTGCGCGGGAATCGTTCCCAGCCCTCGGCCATGGTGTACGCAGCGGGTAACCACTGGCTGCGCACAACGACATCGGTGCGCGTGCCACGGAGAAAGTCGTGCATGGATCGCGCGGCAATATGAGCGGATTCGATGGCGTCAATGAAGAGGCGTGGGCCGTGAGCAATATCGCCGCAGGCAAAGACGTCGGGGGCGGTCGTCTGATAGGTAGAGCGATCGACTTTGATCAGGCCGCGGTCGCTCTCGACGCCATCCTCGGGGCTGAGGAAAGAGAGGTCGGAGGATTGGCCGATGGCAAAGATCACGGTGTCGGCGGGAATGTCCACGACGTCAGTTTCATCCAGGTTGGGATTGAATCGGCCATTGGCATCAAAAACGTCGACACATTTCACGGTGCGCAAAGCGGTGACGGTGCCATTGGTGCCAAAAATGGCCTTGGGGCCGCGAGAGTTGTGGAGGTGAATGCCCTCTTCTTCACCCTCATGAACTTCAGCCACGTCGGCGGGCATCTGCTCACGTTTTTCGAGACAGACGACGTGGACCTCCTTGTCGCTGCTCATGCGCAAGGCGGAACGCGCGACGTCATACGCGACCTGCTCACCGCGCTCCACATCCGAAGCAAATTCAGAAGAGGTGAGAGATTCGGCAGGGCGCACCGCGGAGCGGGCTACGTCATAAGCGACGTTGCCGCCGCCAATGACCACCACGCGTTTGCCGAGCGGCATGGGCTTGCCTTCATTGAAGGCACGGAGAAAATCCATCCCGTCATAGACCATGGGGCGTTCGGCGCCGGGCAGAGGAAGTTTCCTACCCTTTGGCAGACCAATTCCGAGAAAGATGGACTTAAAGCCGTCGCGGCGCAGGCTGCTGATGGAGAAATCGCGGCCCAGGTGCATGTTGCATTTCAATTCAACGCCGAGGGACAGTACGGCTTCGATTTCACGTTTCACGAGATCGCGAGGAAGCCGGAAGATGGGGACGCCCACTGTCAACATGCCGCCGGGTTCCGCGTTGGCTTCAAAGACGGTGACTTTGTAGCCGATCTGGACGAGGTCGTGGGCCACCGTGAGACCGGAGACACCAGCGCCGACGATGGCGATGCGTTCATAATCGCCGCGATTGGGCGGAAGCATGCGCTGATCGCAAGCATCGCGGTAGTGGCTTGAGTCACCGCTTTCGGGACCAAAACGGTCGGTGGCGAAACGCTTAAGCGCGCGGATGGTGATGGGCGCATCGAGATCGCCACGGCGGCAATTGACTTCGCAAGGAGCGCCGCAGATACGGCCGCAGATGGACGCGAACGGATTCGTTGCGCGGGCGATGCTGTACGCCTCGGCATAACGCCCTTCCGCGATGGCGGTCACGTAGCCGCAAGCATTCGTGCGCACAGGACACGCGTGCTGGCACTTGACCATCTTGATCCAGTAGTCAGCGCCTTCGATCGTTTCGAACAGTGGCCGCAGGTTCGTCATCGGAGCTTCAGTCTTCGTGAGTTTTCTTGAACGCAAAGACAACGGCGGTGATGGCAAAAATCAGGATCAGGGCCGCGACAAAATACATAAACCCATTGGAGGAAGAAGAATACGTGCTCTGGTTCATCTCGCGGACCAGATTCCCGCGGGTGGAGTGGTTGACGTCGCCATTCATAAAGAAAAGAAAGTAGGTGAAGCAGCCACCCGCGATGAAGATGTACGCAAACTTCAGGAACGTGGGAATCTGCGTGTTCTTGCGTTCGGTAATCCAGCCGCCAGCGAGTTCATTCAGCTCTTCCGGTTTCTTAGGATCTGGCATGATCGTCTCCTCGATTCAGTTCCAGGTGCCGAGTAGCCTGCCCTTCTTCATCATCGAGCACGGTGTACTTGATGTCTTCGCCGTGCTTTCCCCAGTAGCCATCGCGAAAAGAGCGGATGAAGAAGAAAATGCCGCCCGCCAGAAAAAGGAAGAAGAGCAAGTACGACAAAAAGATGCTGGGATAAACGTAGTCTCCATGCATGCGCGTTTCTCCTTACTTTTCGTAGTCGTTATCGGGACGCCAGTTCTTGGCGCGGCCGAGTGTCTGGATGTAGGCCACCAGCGCGGTGAAGTCGTCGGGGTTGTCCGCGATCCAGGGAAACGGCGGCATCACGGAGCCCTTTACGAGGTCTCGTGGATTGCGGAAATGGGTGTGATGCCACTGCGTGTCGTACTTGCCGCCGACGCGCGAGAGGTCGGGACCAGTGCGTTTCGTGCCAAACATGTGCGGTGAGTCATAGACGAATTCGTCGGGGGTGGAGATGGGTGAAGGCACGCCCTTCCAGCCGTAGCGGATGGTATCGGCGTAGATGGTGCGGGTCTGCTGCGTATGGCAATACCAGCAGCCTTCCTTGACGTAAATGGCGCGGCCCTTCAGTTCGAGTTCGGTATACGGCCGAAGTTTGCCAGTGGGACCTTTGCTCGGGTCGTTGTTCTCAAACGGCTTGGACCAGCTCTTGTCCACCATCGGGGGAACCACCGTGGTGAGCAAGCCGCCAATGAAGAAGAAGATGAGTGCGGCAACTACGAAGCCAATGGCGCTCTTGTCAGTTTTGCCTAGCATGTGATCTCCTTCGCGCCGTTTAGGCGGCGGCCTTTGCAGTGGTGGTTTTTGGCCCGCCCAGCACGGTGGCCATCATGTTGTAAAGGAAAGTGGTAATTCCGCCGAACATTAGAATGCCGGAGAAGAAACGCACGGTCCAAACCGGCTTCAGGGCGACGACGGTGTCAATGAACGGGATCGAGGGATTGTTCCATTGCCAGCCCTGCCAGAAGCCGCCGAGCCAGAGAGTCACGAAGAAACCCAAGCCGCCAATCATGAACAGCCAGAAGCACCAATTGGCCAAAGCTTCCGAATGAAGTTCTGTGTGGAACATGCGGGGGATGACGTAGTGAGCGCCAGCAATGGCGAAGAACGAGAAGCACCCGAGCAGCGCCATGTGTGCGTGGCCTGGAATCCAGTCGGTCTTGGAGACGATGGCGTTCACTGAGCGCAAGCTGTGCATGGGCCCCTGGAAGCAGGTTAGGAGATAGAAGACGACGCCGGACATGGTGAACTTCAAGGGGACGTTCGCGCCCAGGAGGTGCCACTGGCCTTTCATGGTGGCAAAGAAGTTGTAGACCACGGTCCAGACGGGGATGAGGAGCATCAGGGAGAACGTGATGGCGATGGTCTGGAGCCACTGGGAGATGGGCCCATGGAGCATGTGGTGGGCGCCGCGGAATGAAGTAGTAGGCAATCGCGAGTCCGATGGGAGTGAAGATCAGGCCGACGGCATTGTGTACGTACATCCAATTGAGGTTGGCTTGATTCGTTCCGGTCGTGAAGTAGACGGCGACGTTGCCGGTGACATAGACAAACGCGGTCCACAGGATGCAGCCCATGATGTACCAGAGCGAGACATACATCTGTTCGTATTTTCGCTGGCCGATGGTGGCGAAAATATTAATTCCGAACATGACCCAAGCGACGACCACCAGGGCAACCAGCGGTAAGGGGAGTTCGGCGTAGTCCCAGCCCTTGTTCATGCCCATGGGCAGCATCACGACAGCGCCGAGGACGATGACGTTCCAAAGAATGGCCGTGGCTACGCCGAGCTTTTCGTTCCAGAGCTTCACGCCACACAAGCGCGGCACGAGGTAATACGCCAGACCCATGTCCGCAGGCAACAGCCAGCCGAAGAGCATGCCGTTGACATGCAAGGGACGAAGCCGGCCATAGGTGAGGTACTGCACGCTGCCCAAGAGTTGCGGCCAGACAAATTTTGCGGCGATGGTGAGCGCAACGATTCCCACTACAAAGAAATACGAGATAGAGCTGAGCAGGAACCATTTGGCCGTGGTGTCCTGATGAATGGACTCCGCGGGCCGGGATGCTCCGCTTATTCTTTCTCCGGTGCTACCTGGTTGCACAGCTTCTGCCATGATGCCTCCTCGATCACGGTTGCGTGAGCGATGCTGATTTGTCGGCCGGAGCGGACGGACGCGACGGGTGATTCAGATTGCGGATGAAGTTGATCAAATCTCCTGCGTCGTTCTGAGAGAGCCCGTAATCAATCCAGGACGGCATGGCCGTGCCTTGAACTCCATAGAGGATGGAGTCCAGGAGGCGATGGTCGCTGACGCTCTGGACAAAAGCGTAGTTGCGGAGATTGCGCGGGCGCGGACTGATGTCCAGCGAATTGGGCCCTTTGCCGTCGGCTTTGCGTCCATGACAGCCGGTGCAACGGTCCAGGAAGATTTTTTCGCCGCGATCGACGGATTCCTGGCTCATCGCCACGGGATTCTGTTCGGGAACCTTGCGTTCCTTAAGTTCCCTGCGAGGTTCCTTCACGAAGGTGACAAAGATGTAGTCCAGAACCTGCTGGCGTTGTTGGTCGGTAAGCACATGTTCGAGCGGCGGCATGGAGGTTCCCGGAACACCCCGCTTCAGAGCGGTCTCGAAGCGCTCGAGCGGTTTGCTATTCATGAAGCCGACCTTGGTGAGGTCGCGTGGCGCGGGTTCGAGATATAGGTAGGTTATGCCCTTGCCATCACCCTTTTCGCCGTGGCAGCGCGCACAGATGCCTTTAAATGTTTCTTCGCCTGTCTTGAAAGTTGGCGGCGTTTTGCGAGTCACAAGATAGGTGGTGAGCGCGGTGAAATCCGATTCCGCGAAGCCGAAGGACGGCATGATGGAATCCGGAACACGGGAACGTGGATTCTTGAAGTGCGCCAGGAGCCAGTCATCATTGCGAACCAAGCCTTCGTAGGAGAGGTCCGGCGCGATATGGCCATCCTTATCGCCGAGCTTGTGGCAGGCGGTACAGGAGCGCTGGTTAATCAGGGTTTCGCCGAGGCTCGCGGTGGGAGTTTGTTGGGCGGAGCCCGTGGAGAGGGGCTTGGTTTCGTGGAGCTTAGCCTCGTACTTCTCCATGGAAGTTTCGGCGAAGTTCATGCCGCGGCGGCTCTTCAGGAAGACCACGATGGCCTTGATCTGATCGTCGGTGAGATCGAATTTCGGCATGAAAGAAGTGGGGCTGAAAGCACGCGGGTTGACGGTGTGTTCCCAGAGGTAGTTGATCTTGAATTTATGGCCGGCTTCGGAGAGATCCGGGCCGAGCGTACCGCTGGAGAGCCCTTCGATGCGGTGACAGCCGTAACAGCCCTTTTCAAAGAAGAGCTGCCGGCCCTGGGAAACCAGAGGAGTGCCCGGGAAATTCTCTTCCGTGTGACACTGGGCGCAGTTCGCTTGCATGAACTCTTTGCCGAGAAGCTTGGGCTTGTATTCGCTGTGCCAATCGGCCTGAGTCACATAGCCCAGCATCGGATCCGGCCAGAAGGGATCCTCGCCGTGCGCGTAGAAAGTTTCCAAGCCGCGGCCCTGGCCGTCGTGGCAGACGGTGCAACCGAAGTCCGAGAACTTGTGGCGGCGCTCCCAACGTCCATTGCGCTGGAAATCGCCGAGTGCGGCGGAGTAAGGATGCGCTTGAAGAGGTTGGGCGTACTTTTCAAAGCGCGGATCATCCGCGGCAAGGTGGCAGGTGAGGCAGCGGTCGACTCGTGAATCGCCGAATTGCGTGACGATATTCTGCTCGATGCGAGGCTTACGGCCCTCGACGGCGGCGCGCTCCGCCGGGGTCTTGGCCAGGCTGCGTGCTTGTTCAAAATAGGCGGCCTGATGCTTTTCCCAGTTGTTGAAGAATTGCTGGTAGAACACAAATCCATGAACAATCAGGACGAGTAAAGCCACAATCGCCAGTGCTACACGGGTATTCACGAGGGTCTCCTCACCATGGCGAAACAAACTCCCAATTGGGCCCGCGGAAGAAAATGCCGATGATCATTAAGACGATGTTCAAGACTACAAAGGTCATGAACAGAGAATTTGCGAGCAGGCGTTCGCGGGCGAACCATTTGCCAACGCCGCCCGGCTTGCGATCGAGGAAAGGAACCAGCAGCAAGAGCAGCACTTCGATAGTCGGAATGCCGACGCCACCCCAAAACGCGGAGTAGCTGACCATCTCCTGCAGGCCGAGGAAGTACCACGGCGCTTTGGCGGGGTTCGGCGGATGCATGATGTTGACGGGCTGTTCTAGCGGAGCATTGAAATAAAGAGAAACCATGAGTACGCCCGCGACGGTGATCAGGAAGACAAGCAATTCCAGGCTGACGAGATTGGGCCAGCTAAAGACACTGCGGTCTGGAACGTTCCCGATCTTGGTGAACGGTCCGCGGACAATGCCCTGAATGCCATAGAGCTTCTTCTCGAGTTGCGCTTTCACACCGAGCTTGACGGCAGGGGCAGGAACGGCAACCGCAGCGGAAGATGCCGCAGCGGCCATGGCAGCAGGTTCGGGCGTAGCGGCCGGGAACACTTCGTCCTCTTCGGGGGGACGCGAGAGGCCGCCATCTTTGCGCACACGCCAGAAATGGATGGCGATGAGCAGGGTAACCAAAATAGGCAAGACGGCGACGTGGAGCACGTAGAAGCGCAGGAGTGCTTCCTGGCCAACGCTGGTGTCGCCGAGCAGCAGGAACTTCACGTCATTGCCGACAAACGGCGCGTAACTGGCGATGGACGTTCCCACGGTGATGGCCCAAAAAGCGAGTTGATCCCAAGGCAACAGATAGCCTGTGAAGCTGGAGAACATGGTGAGGAGAAACAGGCCCACGCCGACGACCCAGTTGAACTCGCGCGGACGCTTGTAGGCGCCCGTAAGAAAGACGCGGCACATGTGCAGGAAGACAACGGCAACCATGCCGTGGGCAGCCCAGCGGTGCATGTTGCGCAGGAAAATGCCGAAAGCGACGGTGCCGCGAAGGTCGAGCATGCGGTCGTAGGCCTGCGTTGTGGAGGGCACGTAATAGAACATCAGGAGTACGCCAGTGACCGACAGAATCAGGAACAAGAAAAGCGAAATCAGCCCTAGCCCCCAGGTGTAGGTCAGTTTCAGACTGTGGCGGTGGACCTTCACGGGCTGTATATGCAGAAAGAAATTGGTGAAACTGGTGGAGGAGCGCCCGAGGTCGGAGTCTGGCAGGGGATTGCGGAAGATGGAGTGCCAGATGTTGGCGGGAAGCTCCGTAAAGAAACTGAGCGGACTTGCTTTAGTTTGGTTGCTCATACACTGAAATAAGTCCCCGGCGTAATTTCGACGTCCTTATCCACTTCAATCTCTCCGTTGGGAGCAAGGCTCACCTGATACCAGGCGAGGTGCTTCGGCGCGGGGCCACCGGTCACGTTGCCGTCCTGGTCGTAGTGCGAACCATGGCAGGGGCAGGCAAAGCCGGTTTCCGAAGTGGCCACAATGCAGCCGAGATGCGTGCAAGTGGTGGAAATGGCGGCCATACGATCACCATCGCGCACGACGCAAATGCGGCGGATATCAAGGGTCATGCGCGAACCGGAGGGATAATCTTCCGGCTTGCCGATCGAAAAGCGATTTGGCTGACCGTAGGTGGCGCGAGGCTTGATGAAGATGAAGTTGGAGAAAACCGTGACCAGCACCGAACCGAAAACACCCATGCCGGTCAGCCAGCCCAGCAGCTTCCTTCTAGTGATCGCTTCTCCGCTCTCCGGCTCATCCAGAGTTCTTGGCTCTTTCGCCATCGGTCCCCTCCTTCTCGGGTGCATCCATGGGTTCTTCCAGATCCGACCAAAACACCTGGTATTTGGCGTCTTCGCAGTTTTGAAAATGATTCCGTTTCACAGCAAAAACAAAAACCAGGGCCGTGCCAATGCCCATCGCCAGACTTGCCAGAATCGCGATCCAGGTAAAATCCATCGAGATCACACTTTGCGGCCTTGCCGCATCGCAGGCCGGCTTCAGCTCAGACGAACCACGTCCTCTTCACTGCCGCGAGATTCCGACTGCCTTGCCAGGCCGGCCACAGTCTCCTTGGCTAGCTCGGCAATAGAAACGCTACCCAAGACAGCACTCAATGCGGCTTGCGCCCTTTGCCAGACGGGGTGAACGCCGCACCAGGGCTTGCGGTCGCAGGAGAGTCCGCTGATTAAGCACTGATTGAGCAGAGTGGGACCTTCCATGACCTCAATGACCTGCAAAAGCGTGGTTTTCTCAGCGTGCGGCCGCAGGAAAAATCCCCCTCCGGTGCCTCGAAGAGAGGTGACGAGTCCGCCATGAACCAACCGTTGCAACACCTTGGACAGGAAGCTGACGCTGACCCCTGTGGCGCTTCCCAAAGCAGTTAATTGCGCCTTCTCCCCTTGGGGAAGGGCGGCGAGTTGAACCATGACCCGGACAGCGTAATCAGTGGCGCGAGTGATCTGCATTCCAAAATGGACCACACCGGTCCAATTGCCGCGCCCCAGTGGACTACGAATGGAGAAGGGCCGCAGTGACACCAGCTACCGTTGAATGTGATTGAAGTCACTCTGTGCAGAAATGGGGCACGGGGAATGCGGCAGAAAGGCGCCAGCGTCCGAGTACTCCAGGAAAAGCGCTTTGGTGGAAGCGTTTATCGCTTAAGAGCGGCCGCAAGCTGCCGCACTCCAAGTTGCTTGCGATGGAAAGCTAATCGCTGCCGGTTGTCGCGGGGTGGGCCGAAGGAGGAGCGGGTTCGCGAATGAGCAGAGGGAAGCGCGGGAAAGAGAAGCTGCCTGCGACATCGTCGATTATGTTGACCTGGCAGAGATACAGGCCGGGCTTCAAGGATTGCAGCGGCAGATCCATTTGGAAGATGACGGCTTTGCGGTCAGGCGCGGTGACCTCGTTGGCGACCAGCGGCTTGGATTCATAGACCTTTGTTGCGCCTTGGATAAATTCGATGCTGGTCAGGACGCGGACGGACTCGCGCGAAGGTTTAGCGGCCGGTGGAGGCTTGGGAGCGGACTGCTGGTCGGAAGCGGCAGGGGCCTGTGCGGTTTGCTCGGTGTTCTTGCCCTTTGCGGCGTCATAGACCTCGTATTGCAGATAGAGATGCTGATCGGGCGTGAAGACGTGCGTGATATTGGGCACCAGCTCCATCTGGTCGCGTACCAACGGGTTGGCACCCGTATTTTTGCCAGTGGCTGGGACGCGCTGGCTACTCAACACAACGGAGCTCATCTTTAAAGGCGTTTTGCGCAGATCCGGGATGCGCACGTCGGTCTCAAACGTACCCATGCGCCCAGTTCGATTTTCGCGGACCACGAACTTGAGGTGATAGCTGCCGGGGGCAAGCAGGAAGCCGGTGTTGTACTGAACATTCTTGCGGCGAACCTCGCGAGTGCTCTCGACGGCAAGTTTCACCGTGTCGCGCAGACGGCCAACCGGGAATTTACCGCTTTCGAGGGCTTCCCCGATGATGTCAATGGTGGCGCTGTCTTTGTCCTTTTCGGTAACGAAGGGAATTTGTGAACCGGGGATGATGAGGGAAACGGCAAGGTAGTAGTGAGATTCGTCCTTGCGGAAATAAGAAGCGCCAGCATAGACAGGCACATCCACGCGGGGCAACTGGGCGGCCATCTCGTCTTCCAGTTGCTGTTCGCGGTCAGCTTTGTTCAGGTGCTCGAAGTCGCGGCCCGCGTAGTAGCCGGAACGGAAATCAAGCTTCAGGTCCGCACGGTTCACGGTGACCTTCAGATGCCGGAAGCGGCCATCCTTCGCGGGATTGTTGCTGGTGAACCCAAGAACGTAATAGACAGAACTGTCCTTCTGAACCTGAGAGAAGACGCCGCTGAAATCGTTGGAGTCGAAGAAGGCTTTGCCGCCGGTATCGGCGGCGAGGGTGGCGAGGGTGTCTTGTGAAGCGGCGTTGCCGTTCAGATCGTTGAGGATGGACGCGCCCGTGTATGCGGATTGGCCGTGCAGGCTGGCGTTCTGCGCTTCGCCGCCCGGTGGGAAAGCTTGCAGCCCGCGAACGTCGAGGGAATAGATGGAGGCGTTGGCCTTAACGGCAGCGGCGGTTGCGGCGTGCAAAGCAGCCTGGTTATCGACGCCGGATTGCGTGATGCCATTGCTGAAATAAATGACGCTCTTCTTCTGGGGAAGCTTGGCGAGCGACTGCATCAGCGACTGTAGGGCGAGAAGCTTGAAATCGGCATTGAACGTATTGAGATCGGTGTCGTCTTCGGTGAACGAGCCGCCGGTTTCCGCGGTGCCTTCGGAAGTACCCGTTGTTCCGTTGTCGAAGCCCTGCCCTTCGCCGGCACTGTAACTAGCGAGAATGGCGGCGAGCTTTGCCTGGTCATCGGTGAAGTCGCAGTCCACGTGCATGTTGGTGGCGAGCGAGACGATGGCGACAAGATCAGCGGGCTGCATCTTTTCGTGAACGAATTTTTTTGCCGCGTCCACGGAGCGGTCAATATCCTCGGGCTGCATTGCGGAGAAATCGAAGAAAAGAAGAATCAGGCGGCGATCGCGAGCATCGAGGGTGGGCGGCGCTTTCTTGGTGGAGTGAAGGAGAGTTCCCGGGGTTGCCGGGGCGGCGCCAGAGACCGTCGTGCCGGCAGTGGCGGGCAATTGATCGACGTCCTCAAAATCGAAACTGGAAATCTGCTGTTTCTTGCCGTCTTCGTAGAGGGTAAAGTCCTCTTTTTTCAAATCCTTGATTACATTTCCCCTTTTGTCGCGAGCGACGACATTCACAAGCACGAGTTCGGTGGTGACTTGAATCACGCCCTGACTGGTGGCGGGACGGCCGGTGTCCTGAGCGATAAGCTGCGCGCCCGGGGAAAGCAGCGCCGCCGCAGCCAATATCGAGAGAGTTTTTCTTATGCGTCGCATGAGTCTCATATCTCAGAAACGAAAACGAACTTGCATCGTGACACGGCGCATGCTCCCCGCGGCAATAACTTCGCCGAAGGTCGCGGAGTTCACCGCGGTAGATATGGAACTGTAATTCACGTGATTGAAGACGTTGCTGGCCGTAAAGCGCAAATCGAGAGAGCGGGATTCCTTGATAGGAATGGTGCGATTGATAGTCATGTCCGCGGTGATTGTTCCAGGTCCCTCGATGGAATTTCGATTGGCATCGCCATACGGTGAATCAGTGGGGTTGGTGCAGTTGATGCCAGGGTCGCAAAATGCGGCCGTGTTGAACCATTCCCGCACAGTTGGAGTCGGGAGTGAAATGGATTGCCCAGCCACAAGGTTGGCGCGAAGCGAGCCAGTGACGCCGCGAGCGATGTCCACATCGTTTCCAAGAACGCTGGGGGTGAAGTACAGGCCAGAAGCGACGGTAAAGTCGCCGCTCCATTGCCAATTGGAAAGAATGTGGGAGATGGTGCCTTTCTGGGCAAGGAGATGGTTCTCGCCAAAGGGAAGATCGTACATCCAGTTGCCGGTGAACTTGTGCGTTTGATTGAAACTGGAAAACCCGCGATCCGCCGAGATATCGAAAGGATTCTGAGCGACAACGACGCCCCCGCCACCGATGGAAGAAGCATCGTCAAGGGATTTGGAGAACACGTACTGAGCGCCGATACCCAAGCCCTTGGACATGCGCCTGCGAACACGAACAGACGCGGCATTGAGAGTCGAGTTTCCTTCGGAGGACTCGTAAGTGAAAGGTTGATTGTCGCCGATTACCAAGGCGCGTTCGGTATCCAAGCGCGTGCCTTTCGAGCCGTTGTAGCCAATGTTGAGGACCACGTTGCCGCGCACTTCCCGCTGGAGATCCAAATTCCAGATCTGCACATAACCAAGAGCGTAATTTGGATCGACGGCGAAATTATTGGAAACAGTGCCTTGCGTAAGAGTGGGGAAACCGTTGGTAAGAGTGAGCGGCGTCGAACCGGAAAGACCACTGACATTAGTGGCATTCGTCGCGGCGTTGGCGAAAGGGGGTTGAAAGGCGAAGTTCTGAATCATGGTGCTGTACTGAGCGAGGTTGTAGTTGATGCCATATCCCGCGCGAACAACCGTCTTCTGGAGGGGTCTCCAGGCAACGCCGAGGCGTGGCGCGAAATTATTGCGGTCTGGATTAAGGAGGGACGGATTGGAGGAGACAGCGTATATCCCCGAGCCTGGCGGCAAGACAGCCCCCGCGGGAACGACAGGCACAGCGGTGGTGAATCCCGGACCAACCTCCAAATTGGTGATGCGGTCCTGGGCTTCGGTGAACGGGCCGACGAACTCATAGCGTACGCCAAGATTCAGCGACAGTTTTGCAAAAATGCGCCAGTCATCCTGCACAAAAAGGTCGGAGGAGTTACCGCGAAAATTGTAAGAAGTGGCGCCGTACTGCAAGGAAGTTTGCTGGGGATAACCGAGCAAGAAGTCCGCAAAATCGTAGCCGGTGTCAGGTTGAGGTTGCGTACTGCCAGTGGCGTATTGAGAAGTGGCAAAACCGGTAAAGATAAAACTTCCTTCCGCGTTTCTGGCGGAGCGGAAGCTCTGAAGAATCCGGCGATAGTCACCGCCAAAGCGCCAATTGTGTTTGCCGTGATTCCAGGAGACGGTGTCGGAAACGGTGTAGGTTTGATCGAGTTCGCGGCGGGGCGTAGGGTCGTTGAGACCGCCAAACGAGGTG
>CAYOOS010000011.1:0-26733 GCA_964405585.1 uncultured Acidobacteriaceae bacterium
TGAAGGAGACGTATGGCGCGGAGCATCTGTGGTTCGCGGACGACATTTTTGGGCTGAACCGGCACTGGGTGAAAGAGTTTGCGAGTTGCGTGGAGAAACTGCAAAGCGCCGTGCCGTTCAAGATTCAGGCGCGCGCGGACCTTTTGACGAAGGAGATTGCGGCGGCGCTGCGGCGGGCGGGATGCGCGGAAGTGTGGATGGGAGTGGAGTCCGGTTCGCAAAAAGTTCTGAATGCGATGGAGAAAGGATTGCGCGTGGAAGAGGTAATCGCCGCTCGGGAACACTTGAGGAGCGAAGGGATACGTGCGTGCTACTTCCTGCAGCTTGGCTATCCCGGCGAACAATGGGAAGACATTCAGAAAACGATTGCGCTGGTGCGGGAGACGCGGCCGGACGATGTGGGCGTGTCGTTTTCGTACCCACTTCCCAACACGCGATTTTACGAGCGGGTGAAGAAGCAGTTGGGAGCGAAACAGAACTGGTCGGACAGCGAAGATTTATGCGTGATGTTCAAGGGGGCGTATACAGACCGGCTGTATCGAGCGGTGCGAGACGCGTTGCATGGGGAAGTGGAGAATTGGAAGGATAGTGCGAACGCGGGGGTGCATCCGGAATTGTGGAGGAATGTCGAGGAGCTGGAGCCAATTTGCCGGAACGCGGATGCGACGGAACTGCCAGAGACAACGCCTGTATGTGATTTCCAGTTCGCGGGAGATGCGCCGTTCGTGTTGCTGCGAACGGAGAGTGAAGCATGCGGAGGAGCGAATGATTGATCTGCTCCTAACACATGGCTATTTCATGGCGGAGGACGCGAAGGAGCTGCAGATTCGCAAGCCGTATGTGCCGCTGGGAATTCTGTACATTTGTTCGCATCTTCGGAGGAAGGGATTCAACGTGGAGGTGTTCGATACGACTTTTTCGAGCACGCCAGAGCTGATGCGTCATCTGCAAAGCGAACAGCCATCGGTGCTGGGGATTTACGCGAACCTGATGACGCGACAGAAGGCGATCGAGATTTTGAGCGTGGCGCGGGCCGCGGGGTGGAAGACGGTGGTGGGCGGGCCGGAGCCGGGAGCGTACGTCGAAGAGTATTTGGAGGCGGGCGCGGACGTGGTGGTGATGGGCGAGGGCGAAGAGACGATGGAAGAGCTCTTGCCGGCTTTGAAGGCGAGCTCATTTGCGGCGCTGCAGGCAGTGAGGGGAATTGCCTATCGGGAGGAGAACGGGCGGGTGCGGCGGACAGGCGAACGCTCGCAAATGACTGACATTGACGCACAACCTTGGCCGGCGAGGGAGAGCGTGGACATCGGGCGCTACCTGCAAACATGGCGCGACGCGCATGGAAAGAGTTCACTTTCGTTTATCACGGCCCGGGGATGCCCTTACCGCTGCCGGTGGTGCAGCCACCAGGTGTTTGGAATGACCCACCGGAGGCGAAACCCGCTGAAAGTGGTGGATGAAGTGGAATGGCTGCTGGCTCAGTACCAGCCGGACATGGTGTGGATTGCCGACGACGTGTTCACGATTCATCACGGATGGCTGAGGAAATACGCGGCAGAGATGCGGCGCAAGGGCTTGCACGTACCGTTCGAGTGTATATCGCGCGCGGACCGATTGAATGAAGAATCGGCGGATTTGCTGGCAGAGCTGGGATGTTTTCGGCTGTGGATCGGATCAGAGAGCGGGTCGCAGAGAATTCTGGACGCGATGGAACGAGGCGTCACGGTGGAGCAGGTGCAAGCCGCGGTGGAGCTTTGCAAAACGCGCGGTATTCAGACGGGAATGTTTTTGATGTGGGGGTACGAGGGAGAACAGCTAGAGGATATCGAAGCGACGATCGAGCACGTGAAGTGCAGCGATCCGGACGTATTTTTGACGACGGTGTCTTATCCGATCAAAGGAACGGCGTATTACAAGCGCGTGGAGGGGTCGCTCGTGCAATTGAAACCGTGGGGGATTTCGTCGGACAGGGAGCTGGGATTGCGCGGGCGACGGTCATCCGAATTTTATGCGAACGCGGACCGGCTGCTGCAGCAGGAGGTGCAACTGGCGCGGTTGAGGCGAAGCGGGTTGCGCGATGCGAGAGAAGGAGAGTTGCAGGAGCAGGTAAGCGCCCTACGGGAATCGCTCTATGCGAAAAGCTGTGAGGTGCCCGCGTGAACGAAGCGGCAAGCATAAATTATTCGGCGGCGGGAAAGGCGTTCGATCGCGTGGCCGGTACCTATGATGAGGTGTTTACTTATTCCGCCATCGGGCAAGCGCAACGCAAGCAAGTATGGGAGAGGCTGTTGGAGGTTTTCGCTCCGGGTGAGCGAGTTTTGGAATTGAATTGCGGGACTGGCGAGGACGCGAGATTTCTTGCGGAGCGGGGAAGGCGAATAGTGGCGTGCGATGCTTCCGCGGCGATGATTGAAGTGGCGGAAACGCGCAGGAAACGGGAGGAAGGCGGCGGTGAGATTACGTTTTTGCGGCTTGCGAATGAGGAGTTGGCGAGTTTGCCGCTCGAGAGGCCCTTTGACGGAGCGTACTCGAATTTTTCGGGGCTGAATTGCGTGCAGGATCTCGGGCCAATTGCGCGGGCGCTGGCTTCCCTGGTGCGGCCGGGTGGGCACGTGGTGATGTGTTTGTGGAGCCGCGTGTGCGCGTGGGAGGTGGCGTGGTATCTGGTGCGAGGGGAAGGGAAGAAAGCATTCCGTCGGTTGAGTGGGAAATCGACAGCAAGAGTGGGCGGAGTGCGGATTGAGATTTGGTATCACGCAGTGCGCGAGTTACAGCGTGCGTTTGCGCCCTCGTTTCCACTGGAGCGAAGGAGGGCGGTGGGATTATTCGTGCCGCCTTCGTATGCAGAAAAGTGGGCGCGGGGGCATGAACGAACGCTGAGAGCATTTGAGGGATGGGATGGAGTTTTTGCGGGGTTGCCGATTTTGCGGGATTTAGGCGATCACGTTTTGCTGGAGTTTACGCGATGCAATCCATGAGCGCGACGCCGTTGTTTAAGGAACTACCGAAGTTGGGGAAAATGCCCTCACGAAGGCTGGAGAGCGTAATTTCTATCGAATTGCGCTGCCCGAGCTGCCACGAAAGCCTGGGGCATACCTGTTATGTCTCGCTGGCGAAGGGCAACGAGAGTTTCTTCTGCAGTCGTTGCGTGGCGCCATTGGCGGCGGAAGATGGGATTTGGCCGGCGCTGCCCGCGGCGCGGAAGCGGCATTTTGCGCGATTTGTGAAGGAGTATGAATACATACGCAGAGAAGAAGGGCGAGGAAACGAACGAGCGGAATTCTATCTGGCGCTGCCGTATCGCGATCTTACGGGACGCAATTCGTGGCAGTGGGGGATTCGCGGGAAAACGTTCCGGTACATCGAGAGGAAAATATTGCAGGGGTTGAGGCGGGAAAGGAATGTGCCGCTGGCGATATTGGACCTTGGGGCGGGGAATGGATGGATGTCGCATTGCCTGGCGCGATTGGGGCACCGACCAGTTGCGGTTGACTTGCTGAACAACGCATATGACGGACTGGGAGCGGCTACACACTATCAGAGCGTGTTGCCGGAGTTGTTTCCGCGGTTCCAGGCGGAATTGGACAATCTGCCGTTCGCGGCGGAGCAGTTTGATTGCGTCATCTTCAACGCCTCGTTTCATTACTCGGAAAACTATGACCGGACGCTGGGCGAAGCCATACGCTGTTTGCGGCGAGGCGGAACGATTGTGATTGCGGATTCGCCGAGCTATTCGAAGGAGGCTTGGGGCCTGCAGATGCGTGAGGAGCGGAAGAGGGAGTTCGAGAAACGATATGGTTTTCGTGCGGACGGGCTGGAAAGCGGAGAATACCTGACGCCAGAGCGATTGATTGCGTTGGAGGCGAGACACAATCTGGTATGGACGGCGCACCGCATCTGGTACGGGATTAGCTGGGCTTGCAGGCCGTGGATAGCAAAATGGAGGAAGAGGCGCGAACCATCGCAATTCATTTTGTATAGCGCCCAGGTGCAGACACGATGATTATCCTGCTGAATCCGCGAGCGACAAAGCCGCGCAACCGGCGATTTCCGTTGTCGGTGATGGCGCTGGCGGCGGTGCTGGAAGGGCGCGAAGAGTACGAGATTGTCGACGGAAACGTCGAGGACAACCCGGCCGAGATCATCCTGGAGCTGGTGCGGACTCGGAATGTGGAAATGCTCGGCGTGAGCGTGATGCCGGGGCCGCAGATGGCAGCGGCGATAACAGTGTGCAGGGCGATTCGCCAGGCGCATCCGAAGCTGCCGATTGTCTGGGGCGGGTATTTCCCGTCGATTTACACGGACGCGACGCTGAACGCGCGGTACGTAGACTATGCGGTGCGCGGCCAGGGCGAAGAGGCATTATTGGAATTGATTGACGCAATTCGTGGAAAGCGGCCCCTGGAAGGGATTCAGGGGCTTTCGTACAAAGACGTATTCGGACTGCACCGGCACAATCCCGAACGGCTGATGAAGGGACCGGATGCGTACCCTTGGACGCCGTTCCATCGCGTGTCGGTGGAAAAATATCTGCGGCCATCGTTTTTTGGGAAACGAACGGCGGCGCACCACGCCAGCATTGGTTGCCCATTCCATTGCAGTTTTTGCGGGGTCCACGCGGCGTACGGGACGCGAGAGTTGCTGGAAAGCCCGGCGAGGACGGAAGCGATTCTGAAACACCTGAAGACGGAATATGGCGCCGATTCCGTGCAGTTTTACGACATGAACTTTTTCATGGGAGAGAATCACGCGAAGGAACTGGCGCGGCGAATTGAACCTCTTGGGCTACGGTGGTGGTGCGAAGCGCGGGTGGACATCTTCAACCGGTATTCGGACGAAACGCTGAGGGGACTGAAGCGCGCTGGATGCACGATGATTTTCTTCGGGGCGGAGTCCGGGTCCGACTGGGTATTGAAAGAGATGCAGAAAGACATCAGTACGGAACAAACGCTGGCGGTGGCGCGGCGCATAGGAAAGTTTGGGATCATTCCGGAGTTTTCCTTCGTGATTGGAAACCCGCGGGACCCGGAGCGGGATACCCGAGAAACGCTGGAGTTTATCCGGACTCTGAAGAAAATAAACACGAGCTGCGAAATCATCATTTACCACTATACGCCGGTGCCGCAAAGAACGGGGATGTACGGGGAGATTGACGGGAAGGTGGAATTTCCGGCGAGCCCGGAGGAATGGGCGACGAAACGGTGGATGGACTTCACGCTGCGGATCGATCCGAACACGCCATGGCTGACGCGAAAGACGAAGAAGCTGATCGATAACTTCGAGACGGTAATCAGTTCGCGGTGGCCGACAGTGCAGGATATACGCGCGCCACGATGGAGCCGGGCACTGCTGCAGACGTTGAGCGCCTGGAGGTACGCGGCGGGGATTTATGCGTACCCGAAGGAACTGCGCTGGGCGCAGGAATTCATCACACTGCGGAAACCAAAACAGGAAAGTCTATAGAGGAGCGAGGAAAGCGCGATGGCCAGCACATCATCAGCGGCAGTGGTCTCTGTAGAGGAAGGATACCGGCAGTGGGCGCTGAGTTACGACGAAGAGCCGAACGCGCTGCTGTCGCTGGAGAGGCGGTTTCTAGAACCGCTGCTGCCGTGCGCGCCGGGTTTGGATGTGGTGGACCTGGGATGCGGGACGGGACGCTGGCTGGGAATATTGGAGGAGAGAGAGCCGCGCAGTTTATTCGGGCTTGACGCTTCGGAGGAGATGTTGGAGGAGGCGAAGAAGAAACTGAAGTACGCGGCACACTTTGTGCATGCCGATGGAACAAAGTTCGCATTCAAGCAGGGCTCGGCGGATGTGGTGCTGGGGAATTTTGTATTGAGTTATGTGGACGAGGCGGACAAATTTCTGGCGAAAGCACGAGGCGCACTGCGAGAATGCGGGTCGTTGTTTCTGACGGACGTGCATCCAGGAACGAGCGCAGCGCTGGCGTGGCGGCGTGGGGTGAAGAACCGGGCGGGATTTCAGGAAATTCGGACGATCGAGCGCTCCATTAATGAAGTGATTGGGCTATGCGAACGCGCAGGACTCCGATTGAATGTGCGGCTGGAGCCCTGTTTTGGCGCGGCGGAGAAAGAACTGTTCGAGGATGCGGGAAAATTGAGTTATTTCGAGAAGGCGGCGGGGTATCCAGCGATTTACATTCTCCAATTCACTGCGCCGCCGCAGCCTAGCGGGCACGTGGGGCACAGGCAGGGCGAAGAGAGGATCAGCCGGATAGAGAATGCTTGGCTGGCGCTGGGGCCGGAAGAGAGAATGCGTGGAGTGTTGCGCATTTGCGAGGGACGGATCGAGGAGATTGGTTTGGGAGGCGATTACGGGCCTACTCGCGAGCATGGGGGCTGCGCAGTCGATCTGCAGGGATACATGGTGTTGCCGGGACTGGTGAACGCGCACGATCACCTGGAGTTCGCGCTATTTCCACGAATGGGAGACGGAGGCTACGCGAATTGCGTTGAGTGGGCCGAGAATATTCACCGGAAAGAGGCGGCGGTGATTGCCAGGCATCGGCAAATTCCGAAAGAGACGCGGCTGTGGTGGGGCGGGATCCGAAATCTTTTGTGTGGGGCGACTACCGTATCTCATCACAATCCTTATGATGCGGAAGTGTTTGAGAATGATTTTGTGGTGCGAGTGGTGCGCGAGTATGGATGGGCACACTCGTTGACGATGGATGCGGAAGCCGCGGAGAAGAAGAGAGCGACGCCGGCGGGGCGGCCGTTTCTGATTCACCTGGCGGAAGGGATCGACGAAGGGAGTGAAGGGGAACTCGAGGAACTGCGACGGGCTGGAGGGCTGGATAAAGACACGGTGTTGATTCACGGGCTGGGGTTGACGGAAAAGGATCGAGTGCTGCTGCGAGAGGCCGGTGCGGGACTGATCTGGTGCCCGAGCTCGAACATGTTTCTTTTTGGACGGACACTTGGGATGCAAGAGATCGAATCGCTGCAGCACGCGGCGTTGGGAAGTGATTCATCGTTGACGGCCGAGGGAGATCTGTTGGATGAGGTGCGATTTGCGCTGGGTACGGCGCAGTTGCCCGTGGATGCCATTTACGACTTTGTGACGCGGTCGGCGGCGAGATTGTTGAAATTGAACGAAGGACAGGGAAGGCTGCGCGCGGGAGGTTTGGCGGACATGGTTGCGGTGCGCGACCGTGGACAAGGTCCAGCGGACGCACTGGCGAACTTATCTTACCGAGACGTTCAACTGGTGCTGATTGCGGGGCGCGTGCAACTGGCGTCGGAGGAGATGTTGCAGCGATTGCCGCGAAGCACGAGGCATGGATTGCAGCCGCTGATGGTGGAGGGAATTGTGCGGTGGATTCGGGCGCCGCTGGAACGATTATTCAGGGGGACCGCGGAACATTTGCCGGAGGGCATATTTCTTGGAGGAAAGCGGGTGAGTTTTGGGTTTCATCGCTGAAAAAGTGGTGGAAGCTTCGGAGCACGCGAGAGACGGACACCCTATCGAGGCACTTCCTGTACTTGTGGTGCACGCGCACAGTTCGTGCAACTGCAAGTGCGTAATGTGCGACATCTGGAAGACACGCGAGCGCAAAGCGTTTCAGGCGAGCGATCTGGAGCCGCATCGGGCGTCGATTCGGAGGCTGGGAGTGCGCTGGGTGGTTTTTTCGGGTGGGGAGCCGCTGCTGAATCCGGAGCTGCCGGTGTTGTGCGCGATGCTGCACGAGGAAAAGATACGTTTGACGCTGCTGACAACGGGATTGCTGCTGGGAAAGAAAGCGGAAGAAGTGGCGGCGAGCTTTGATGATGTGATCGTGTCGCTGGATGGGCCGCCGGCGATACACGATGCGATACGGCGAGTTGCAGGGGCGTTTGCGAAGGTGGAAGACGGCGTCGGGGCGTTACGAGAGCTTCGCGAAGATTTTCAGATTACGGCACGGACGGTGGTGCAAAAAGCGAATCATCGTTCTTTGCGGGAAACGAAACGCGCGGCAAGAGAAATAGGGTTGAATGCGATTTCCTTTCTGGCGGCGGATCTGACTTCGACGGCGTTCAATCGGCCACTGGTGTGGCCGGTGGAGAGGCGGGAGGAAGTCGGGCTGTCGCCGGCGGAACTCGGCCAGTTGGAAAATGAGATCGAATTACTGATCGAAGAGAGGGCGCGCGAGGGGGAAGCGAGTTTTGTGGTGGAGACACCGGAAAAACTGCGGCGCATCGTGCGGCAATTCCGCGTGCAATTGGGATTGGAGAAGGCGGAATCGCCGATGTGCAACGCGCCGTGGGTTTCCGCGGTGATTGAGACCGATGGGGCGGTGCGGCCGTGCTTTTTTCACCGGGCGATCGGAAACCTGCACAAAGGAAGCCTGGAAACGATCATTAACGGCAAGGAAGCGCGCGAGTTCCGGACCAAGCTGGATGTTGCAACTAATCCGATTTGCCAGCGTTGCGTGTGCTCACTGCATCACCGGGGTTGAGGAGCAGGCGTGGTGCATGGGGCGGAGGCGTCTTCGCCGGAATACATCGGGGGCTCGCCGAGGCTACCCGCCTGGGGCAAATTGCGCAGAAAGACGATGATGGACCACATTTCTTTTTCGGTGAGGATGCCTTTGGAAGCGGGCATGCCCGAGGGCGAGACACCATTCTCGAGAATCCACATGAGTTGGCCATCGGTGTAGGACTGCACGGACGGCGATTTGAGGGAGGGCACCGGAGGCGACATGCGATCGGCAAAGGGGACGCCGGTGTTCTGCGCATCGAGACCATGACAGGCAACGCAATAGTGAGAGAAAGCGACTTTGCCGTTTTCGATGTTGGCTGGGGAAACGGGCAAGGGATTGTGGGCGAGCTTTCCGCGAACCGTCAGAGAATGCTTGATGTGGGTCATGATGGAAGTCTCCCACTTTCCGGGAGGCGTGACGCGGCATCCGGCGAGAAAGATTGCCAAAAAACAAAAACCGATGGCGGCGCAAAATTTCATGGAGCACCCGAAGCAACGACGTGAACAAGCAGGGTCATGGAACCGTGGCCCGCGCCACAAAAGTGGGCGCACTTGCCTTCAAAGGTTCCTACAGTATCCGGAGTAAAGGTGACGGAAGCGGATTGGCCTTTCTTAACTTCAGTGCGCACGTCCAGATCCTCAATGACTAAACCGTGACCGACATCCGTGGAGCGAATGACGAGCGTGACCTCTTCGCCTTTGTTAATGGTGATTTCGCCCGGATTGAAGGTGAAGCGGGAGGCAGTAATGTTAATGGTTTTGGCAGGTCGCGGTGGGCGCGGTTCGGCGCTGACGGCCAAGACCGTGAAGGAAATGGCGGCGATGAGAACGGTTCTGAGATTCATGTAAGGGGCTCCCTGAGGCATGGATCTGGTTTCATCATGGCGCAAGATATTTGAGGATGAGGCGCTCGTCCTCAGCGCTCAACATGGCTCTGACTCGCATGTGCTGCAGGACGGCCTTGACCTCGCGAGGAGAAAGAGAATCGGGAGGATTGTGGCAGCGGCCGCAGTTGGCCTGGAAGCGGCGCTCGCCTTCCTGAGACGACTTGGCTTTGGCGTGTGAGGCAGTTTGAGCTCTTTGCGCCTCGGCGGACGTTTGTGGGCGCGCGGCGATGCGTAGACAGAGAGCAGACAACAACAAGACGGTTGCCAACGCGGGGATAACGGTTTTCATTTGGAGCCTCCAGGCCAGGCAGGGAAAAGAAATCGGTAAGTAATCTGAAAATCCCAGATATTCGCATTGCCGCGGAAAGTAAATTGGCGGCCATAGCTTCCATTCAGGCGTACTTCATGCGGCAAGTAGTAATTCAAACCGAAATCGACACGATTGGTATCCCGGGAAGGAAGGAAAGCGGTGGGCGAGGGAGTTCCCGCGTAGAACTGCTGGACGCGAGCAATGGGCTGCAGTCTGGCGAGACCGGTGGTGTTGCGTCGATTCGCAGCGAGACGATAGGCGGCTTCAATCCAGTAGCCCTGGCCGCTGGGAGAGTGGGCGTACTCTGCGCGAACGTCCAAAGGAACACTGGGAGTCTGCCAGACGAAATAGGAACCCTGCGCGCTGTATTCGCCATTTTGCAGGAATCTCTGATAGGAAACGCCGATTTCAATTCCCTTGTCGGGGAGGAAGATGCCGGTGCGGCCTCCCGCGGCGCGGCCCGATTGCAAATTCTTGATGTTGCTGAGTGCGGAAAAGTAGGCGGTGTAGTTCCATTCCCAATTGTCATGGGCGACGGCGACACCGCGAAACATGAAGCCGTTGCTGGAAGCGGTAGTGCGGGTGCCGATCGTGTAAATGATCGCAGGGTCCTGTAAATTGCGAATCCAGGCGGGGCCGTAGCGTTCGTTGTAGATGTTGAAAGGAGTGAGGAAACGGCCGACCGTGACGGTGAGATGAGAATTGGCGATGTAATCGACCTGGGCATAATCCAGCGTGGTGAAGAACTGCCCTTGATAAGGACCGGTGGTGCCATCCTCGCGTGCAAAAAAGCCTTGAAGCTCGCCACGCGATTCGATGAGCCAGTGATCGCCGATGGGCGCGGCGAGGACGGGAGAGATCACTGGCTGAAAGAAGTCCACGCCTGCATTCGAGGTTCCGACAAACTGCATGCCGCCGGAGAGGATTGGCGTGGAAGATTGTGCGAAAAGACCGGAGGCGAACGAAAAGCCCACCAAGAGCGCCACTACAATTTTATTCACGATCGCATCCTTGGGTAGTCACCCTTCATCAAGAGATTCATCCGCAGCGGCTCCGGCAAAGCAGAGAAACGATCCGGAGACGCGGTGCAGACAATCAACAGAGTGAAGAGTACGGGCGCGAGGAATTGCAGTTGTCACGAAGAAGTCAAACGAAAGTCATCTTCCTGCTGGCGACACAAAACAGACAAATGAAGCGAGGCTCGAATAGTCCGAATGGGTACTCGCGCGGTAGTGCGAATTAGCCCCTGCGAATGTCCATGATTGGACCTGCCCAACCGGCGCGATTGTGGAGAAACTCAGCGGACGAGGGCAGCGCAATGGAAAAAACGACACGCATATTGGTGGCGAACGCACCGAAGCTGATGCGCGAAGCGGTGGTGGCGACGCTTTCCGATCAGCCGGACATCGAGATCGTCGGAGAAGTGTCCGATGAATCGGAGATCTTGAGGCGAGTACAAGCGACTGTGCCGGACCTGGTGATTGTGGCGCTGGATGAATCGGAAGCACGGCCGAAAATTTGCGACCGGCTGCTGCGCGAATATCCGGGAGTGCGTGTCATCGCGGTGGCTTCGCGGAAGGATCGGACGATATGTTATTGGGCTTCGCTGGATATTCATTCCAATGACATCGAGACTTCGGCGCAGGGATTTCTGGGCGCGGTGCGGAATGCGAGCGCGCCGGCGGTGGATGCACTGTGAGAATTGAGAAAAGAATGAGGGAGAAATCGAGGCGGCACGGCGGGGCGCGCGCAGTGTGGGCTGTGATGTTGCTGCTGGTTTGTGGCGGAAGCGTGAGGGCGCAGCAGACGAATTCTGCACGGAATAGCGCGGAGGCGAAGCAAGGGGCGGCGCGAACGAATACTTTTGCGCTGGAAAGAGAAAATTCAGAGCGGGTAGCCGCTTCACCGGAGCAGATACGAGAGGTGCTGGTGAAAAATCCCGGGTTGCTGGTGGAACTGAAACAGTTGGTTTCTCAAGAGGCGACGGCGAACGGACAGGTGATCGCCGACGAGGACCTGACAGATCAAGCGATTTTCGAGAGATTGGGTGAGGACGTGGTGTTTCGGTCCGTGGCGACGCGCCTTGTGCAACGGTATGGCTACTTGTTGCCCGCGGTGAATCCGGATTCGGAGTTAGGGAAGCAGCAGGAACTGGTGTTAAAGGAGCGCGCGCGGCGGTTGGTGCAGATCGAAGAGCAGGAGGATGCCGAATCGCTGAAGGGAACGAATGAGAAGAATTCAGGGGATGAGGTTCAGCGCGCGAAGGCGTGCGGATCACAGCGGGGTGAAAGCTGCGATCCGGACGTCGCTCGGCGGCTGCGAGGACGGCAAAACGACGGCGGGGCAAGCTCGCCCGTACCGGGGAGTACCGGGGCAGAGCGCGCGCCCCTGCCGGACGAGAATTCCATGGGCACGGCAATCTTGCGAGTGGGAATGAGCGCTGGACCAGCGGAATCGTCGACGCGCGGGCTCGAGGACGGCGTGGACTCGATACGGCTGGCAGCGCTATCCAGCGCGCCGGATCTGCTCGGTTCACGGAGTTCCCTGGCAGAAGTGGAGAGCCAGACAGAGAGATTGCGCGGGGAAGCAGCGAACACGGAAAGTGATGCATCGGCTTCTGCGCGAGCAACGGCGTCAGGCTACGCGAGCAGAGGAGCGAGCCCGTACCTTGAAAAGAGCAAGCGCGGTTCACTGACCACGGATTTCAGGAAAGAAGCGCAACCGGGCGCCATTGTTCACAAACAGAATCCATACGCGGACATCCCTTCGCTGTACGACATGTATGTACAGGTGCCGGCGGGCGGACGGGAGGTGAAGCGTTTCGGGATCGATTTATTGAGTGGAGGCTTGCGCGAGCCAGACGCGATACCAATGGATTTGCCGGTGGGTCCGGACTACACGGTGGGGCCCGGGGATAGCCTGGCGATTGACCTGTGGGGCGGAGTATCGCAGAGAATGCTGCGCGTTGTGGACCGGCAGGGACGCATCCTGCTGCCGGAAGCAGGGCCGCTTCTGGTAAGCGGGAAAACGCTGGGAGAGGTGCAGACGACGGTACAAGAGGTGTTGCGTTCGCAATATCGCGACGCGTCGGCGGATGTGTCGCTCTCGCGATTGCGCACGATTCGAGTTTATGTGGTGGGAGAAGTGGGCGAGCCGGGGGCGTATGACATCAGCTCACTTTCGACACCGCTCAACGCGATCGTTGCGGCGGGAGGAGTGACGGCGCGGGGTTCACTGCGTTCGCTGAAACACTACCGAGGGAAACAACTGATCGAGGTTGTGGATGCGTACGACCTGCTGCTGCGCGGCGTGGGCACGGATGAAAAGCGGCTGGAGACGGGAGATTCGCTGCTGGTGCCGCTTGTGGGAACGCAAGTGACGATTGAGGGAATGGTGCGGCGGCCGGCGATTTACGAGTTGCGCGATGAAACCACGTTGGAACAAGCGCTCGAGCTTGCGGGAGGAGTGCTACCTGCCGCGGCTCTGCAACATGTGGAGGTGGAACGGCTGGTGGCGCACGAGAAGCGCACGATGTTCAGCCTTGATCTGTCTGGCACGGAAGGATTGGAATCGGTAACGGCAAAGCTGGACGAATTCAAAGTGCAAGACGGCGACCGGATCCATATTTTTCCGATTGCGCCATATAACGATCAGGCCATTTATCTGCAGGGGCATGTGCTGCGGCCAGGGCGATATTCGTACAAAGAAGGAATGAAGCTGAGTGACCTGGTGAGTTCGTACGGCGATTTGCTGCCGGAACCCGCGGGAGGATATGCGGAAATCATCCGGCTGAATGCTCCGGATTTTCATCCCTCGGTGGAGAGCTTCAACCTGAGCGCGGCGCTGGCGAACCCGGCGGCCTCGCCGAAGCTGCAGGCGCTGGATACGGTGCGCATCTTCAGCAAATTTGATTTTGAAGGCGCGCCGGACGTGTGGGTGGGCGGGGAAGTGAGAGACCCGGGATTATATGTGACAAGCGGTCAGGCGCGGTTGCGCGACGCGGTGTATCTGGCGGGGGGAGTTTCGCCGGAGGCGGAGATGGAATCCGCACAACTGTTCCGAACAAGCAAGGACGGCACTCTGAAAATCTACAGCGTGAAATTGAACGAAGCGCTGGCCGGAAATCCCAGGGAGAATTTGTTGCTGGAGCCGCACGACCGCATCATCGTGCAACGCAATTTGGAAAAGGTTGATCCACCAACGGTCTATGTGAAGGGAGAAGTGGCGAAGCCGGGGCGTTATCCACTGACGACGAATATGCGGGTGGAGGAGTTGGTGCAGGCAGCTGGAGGGCTAAAGCGAAGCGCGGACGCACGGAGCGCCGTGCTGACGCATGAGGAAGAAAGTGCCACGGGGGGGCCGGTGGCCTTGAGTGTAGCCGTGAATCTTGCCGTGGCAATGAAGGGCGACGCGACGGCGAACGTCGCGCTGAACAATGGAGATGTGCTGACGATTCAAAAGATCCCCGGTTGGGACAATCTGGGATCCAGAGTGACGATTCGGGGCGAGGTGGTGCGTCCGGGCACGTACGGGATAGAGCCGGGTGAATCGCTGGCGGAAGCGTTGGCAGAAGCAGGAGGATTCACCGCGGAAGCTTACCCGTATGGGACGGTGCTGACGCGGCGCGATGTGCGCGAACTGGAAATGAAAACGCACGAGGAGCTTGTGGCGCGGGTGAAATCGGAAGAGACGCAGTTGAAGGCATTGCCGGAAAACGATACCGACCAGAAAAACGCGAAGTTAACGGCGCTGGCGCAAGTGGACACGGCGCTGACGCAACTGGAAGCGAACCTGCCCATCGGACGAGTGGTGGTTCAAGCTTCGCCGGATTTGAAAACATTTGAGCAAGCCGCGGCAAAAGCTCCGGTGCGCAACGGGGACGTGATTCTGGTGCCGAAGAAAGCGAACTATGTCCTGGTGAATGGGCAGGTGTTCAACGCCACGGCCGTCGGGTACGTGGCGGGAAGAAGCGCCAAGTGGTACCTGGGGCAAGCGGGCGGAGTGACGCAACTGGCGGACAAGAAAGCGGTGTTTGTGATCCGCGCGAATGGGTCGGTGATTGCGGCGAAGAATAACGGAACGATCTGGTCCGGCGATCCGATGTCCGCGGTGCTGTTGCCGGGAGATGCCATTGTCGTGCCGGAGAAAGCGGCGAAGGTCGGCACGCGGAATTGGGGACCACTGATTCAGTCGGCCCAGGTGGCGACATCGATAGCGCTTGCAGTGGCGTACCTGAAGCCGTGAGAAGGCTCGACGAAAGGCCATGAAAAGAATCGCAATGATAGCCGGACTCATCTTGGCGAACGCGACGATGACCGCAAGTTTTGCGGCGGGGCAGGCGCAATCAGGAGGCGAGGGAACGGCGGTCTCGCCCGTGAGTAGCGCCGGGCGAGGAAGCTCGCAACTGCAACCAAACATCGCCGGAACCGCAAAGGGGAGTCAGGAGGAGGGTTTCCAGAGAACGGAATCGCCGTTCGAGAGCGCAGGGAAGCGAATACTTTTCGATCAGAAAAAGATTTGGACTAGCCCCGCACGGCTTCGCTGGACGGATGCGGAGTGGCTGGTGCCTGTGGCGGGGATCACGACGGGAATGTTACTGACGGATACGAGTCTGAGCCGGAGTTTGCCTGGTAGTCCCCATGGTCTACATCTGGAAAACGAATTGCGGACGGGAAGCGTCGTGGGGCTCGGAGCGGCAGCGGGTGGGATGTACCTGTGGAGCTTGCGGACCCATGAACCGCATCAGCGCGAGACGGGTTTGTTGGCTGGGGGGGCGGTGATTGACAGCTTGTTATTGACGGAGGGCTTGAAATTTGCCGCGGGGCGCGAACGACCGGAGCAGGGGAACGGGCAGGGAAACTTTTTTCGCGGAGGAGATTCCTTTTCGTCGGAACATTCCGCGGCAGCGTGGGCGGCCGCGGGAATCCTGGCACACGAATATCCGGGGCCGCTGACGAAACTACTGGCGTACGGGCTGGCTACCACGGTCAGCATTGCCAGTGTGGGAAGCAAGCAACATTTTTCTTCGGATGTGCTGATAGGAAGCGGATTGGGATGGCTGGTGTCCGAATACGTTTATCGGTCGCACCATGATGCGCAGCTGGGTGGCTCGGCGTGGAATGCGATTGGAGCATCGGGACGCGAAGAGTCATCGGGACCGGTGGAAAATCCGGGGGCGCCGTATGTGCCAGTGGATAGCTGGGTGTACGCGGCGTTTGACCGGCTGGCGGCGCTGGGCTACGTGAACAGCGGATTTCAGGGGACGCGGCCGTGGTCGCGGGCACGGTGCGTACATCTTCTGGAGGAAGCGCAAGAGGAGTTTGGAGTCGCAAGCGGATTGCAAGGATCCGGGGAAGAGGAGGCGCGCGCGCTAATTTCCGGGCTGCAGCGCGAATTTGGCCCGGAGGAATCAAACCTTGCCGGCACGAACAATTCTGCGGAAGTAGACGCCATTTACACACGCGTGATGAGCGCGAGCGGGACGGTCCTGAATGATGGCTACCATTTTGGACAGACGATTTCTTACGATTTCGGACGGCCATTCCAGCAGGGAACGAACCTGATCAGTGGCGGCTCCGCCAGCGCAACTTACGGAAGCTTATTTTTTTACGCGAGCGGCGAATACCAGCACGCGCCATCGGCTCCAGCATTAACGCCTGTGGAAGTTCAATTCATTGCCAATCGCGACGAGACCACGGTGCCGGCGGAAACATCGTATGTGCCGATCAACCAATTCCAGCTATTGGACGCCTATGCGGGGACGAATATCCATGGGTGGCAGGTTTCCTTTGGGAATCAGAGCCTTTCGTGGGGCCCTGGTATCGGCGGATCGTTGCTGCTCAGCAACAATGCCGCGCCATTTCCGATGGTGCGGATTGCGCCAGAAGACGACTTGGAAATTCCGGGGCTATCGAGAATTTTCGGGCCGTTTCATTTGGAACAATTCTACGGGCGGCTGAGTGGGTATGAGGGCGCGAAACTACCGTGGATTTATGGGCAGAAAGTCAGCTTCAAACCGTTTCACTCGCTGGAATTTGCGTATGGGCGGACTACCTTGCTTGGTGGTCCAAAAGAGGTGTTGAATTCACAGATATTTTTGGAAAGCGTGTTCGGCAGGGTGAATGCAACGGAGAAAAGCGTGCCAGGTGATTCACGCACCGCCGTGGAATGGACCTGGCGATTGCCGAAAATGCACGACAGAGCCACGTTTTACGGCGAACTGGAAGACGATGACGACCCAATCCCTCTGCAAAATGTGACCAAAAGTGTGTGGCGACCTGGGATGTATTTCGCGCGGTTGCCACGGTTGCCGAAGTGGGATGCGCATTTTGAGTGGACGAGTTCCACTTCACCGGGCCGCGGGCCGCTGCAAAGTCACGGCGAGCTGAACTACTGGAACCTGGACTACACCAGTGGGTACACGAACGACGGCAACTTAATGGGAAACACCGTGGGGCGCGAAGGAATCACGCTGCAAGGATGGACACGTTATTGGATGGGCCCGCGCAAGACGCTGGAATTTTCCTGGAAGCAGAGCCGCGTGCTGGGCGACTACATTCCCGGCGGAGGGAAGTGGCAGGACTACCAAGCAAGCTATTCGTGGACGGGGCGAACGGGCGTGTATGTGAAAAGTCTACTGCAGTTCGAACACATTATAAGTTTTCCCCTGTTGTTTCCTGGTTCGCGAAATAACCTGGTGGCCTCCATCGAAATTGGAATTTTCCCGCAGTGGGGGCGCCGGCAAAATACCACGGCGGCAATGAGCGTGCCTCAAGCCGGCGCGGAATCGGCGGAGACATCGCGATGAGTGCGAGCGCGGCGAAGAGTGCCACGAAAGTCATGCGCGAATTGGATGTAGAGCAACTTCTGGAGCGACGGGTGCAACAGGATGCGGAGAAAACTCGCGGACGTAGAATTGCGCGAGCGCGGCGTTTGTGGACGCGGAGAAAAATGCTGGGGAAGTTCATCGCGTGGGGTGCGGTGGTCTCCGTATTGATCGCCATTGTGATTCCCACGCGGTATGCGTCCACGACACGTTTGATGCCACCGGACCCGCCACAAGGACAGGGGATGGCGATCGCCGCGGCGCTGAGCGGGCGGCTTGGCGGAGGAATTGGGGCGCTGGGAAGCAGTTTGCTGGGAATGAATACTTCGGCGGACCTTTTCGCGGAGGTAATCCTGAGCCGTACGGTGCAGGACGAATTGATCAACAAATTCGATTTGCGCAAAGTATACGGAACCAAGCGGATGGTGGACACGCGAAAAGAGCTGACGCAGCGGACGGATATATCCATTGACCGGAAAAGCGGCGTGCTGACCATCCAGGTGACCGATCACGAGCCAAAACGGGCCAGCGCCATGGCGCAAGAGTACGTGGCGCAGTTGGACAACGTGGTGACGCAATTGAACACTTCATCCGCGCATCGCGAGCGCGTGTTTCTGGAGGAACGGCTGACGGAAGTGAAGCAAGAGCTGAAAGTCTCGGAAAAGGAGTTCAGCGAATTTTCCAGCAAAAATGGGACGATTGACATCAAGGAGCAAGGCAAGGCGATGCTGGAATCCGCGGCGGTTCTTGCGGGCCAATTGATCGCAGCGCGGACGGAAATGCAGGGGCTACGGCAGATCTATACGGACAACAACGTACGGGTGCGCGCGATGCAAGCGCGGGTGAACGAACTGGAACGGCAAATCCGGAAAGTGGGCGGGGCGGACGAGAGTAAGGACGGTTCCGGCGCGGCGGACGACGAATTGTATCCTTCGATTCGCAAGCTGCCGCTGTTGGGAGTGACCTATGCGGATTTATTTCGGCGGACAAAGGTGGAAGAGACGGTATTCGAGACCCTGACACAGCAATACGAATTGGCGAAAGTGCAGGAGGCCAAGGAGGTGCCCAGTGTGAAGGTGCTGGATCCCGCGGAAATGCCGGAGAAAAAAGTGTTTCCGCCGCGGGCGCTTCTTGTTCTTACCGGGACCATGCTTGCGCTGGCTCTGGGCGCAGCGTGGATTTTCGCGACAGACGGATGGAAAAGAGCCGACCCGCAAGATCCGGGGAAACTGCTGGTTCTGGAAATGGTGAGGAGCGTGGAACCGCAGATTGCGTATGTGACGCAACAACGCTTTGCGTTGTCGGCGCGAACAAGAAAATTTCTGGATCGCCTCGACGCAGATACGACTTCCGCGGAGACGGAGCTCTAGAATCTGGCAATTTGAGGATGGGAGATTCGCTTTGACGCTTATGTTCAGCCTGGCCGCGCTTCTGGCGGCGACGATTGTGGGCATCGCGTGGCGCGACGTTCCCGTAATGCTGGTTTCCACGAGCGTATGCCTGCTGGCCGGTACGGTGGGGTTGGTGCGGCACGGCGCGTTGCGGCATCTGGGGACACGGCGGACATTGTGCGTGCTCTTCTTTCTGCTTGCGGTGGCGCATATCTCCGTCGGCTATTTGTTGGCCGGGCTCACGACGGAACACACGGCAATCCGCTCGAACGCGGCGGTGTTCTTTGCGCAAGCAATGCTGATCAACAGCATCGGTATTTTCGCCGGAGCTGTGGGGTATCTGTGGAGCCTGGAGGGCAGAACGAACACAGGGATACCCGGAATTCCGCGGCTGATCGATAACAACACCGCGGAAAAACTTTTTGGGCTGCTGGTGGTGCTGGGCTCCGCGCTGATGTTTTATGCCTATTGGAAGTTGGGATTGTTGGATTACCTGATGGTGCCCGCGAAGTGGCCGTTTCTGCGCTACATCACGGGCGACATTCTAGGGGGAACTGCCACGGATGAGTGGATGGTAAACCGAGCGATGGACCTGCTGACGATATCGCTTCCGTTCCTGCTCATTCGGATGGCCAAACGGCCGAGGCCGTTGGGCATTGCGCTGGTAGTGGTCGGCTATATTGCGCTGTTGCTCCCGTTACGCCGCGCGAACCTGCTGGTTGTGACGATCGCGTTCCTGATACTTCTGGGGATCGAGCGCCAGGATGTTTATCGCTTCACGCGAAAAGTGGTTGTGAGTGCAGCGATCCTCTACGTGGTGTCGCAGTGCATTTTTCTGCTGGGGGTATTTTCCGACAGCATCGGCCTGCGGGATATTTTGAATATATCAAGCACGGCGCTGCCAGAGGTGCGCGACCTCGGATGGACGCTGGCGTTGCTTCATGGAGAGGAACTGCATGGCGTGACGTTTGCGCAGGCCTTGATACCGATTCCAAGTATAGCCAGCGATTGGAGCAGCACGCACAGCCTGCGGGCGATCAGCACAAAATTAATTGGCCTGGACCAGACGGGAGAGACGGGAGGGCTACGGCTGACGATCCTGGGCGAAGGGTACATCAATTTTGGGTATTGGGGCGCGATTGTGGCGGGATTCGTGTGGGGCATGGTGGTTGGTTGGTGCGAGAAATTACTGCAGAGCACGGGGAAACAGGCTTGCTTGTTTGTGAACTACGTTGTGGTGCTGAGCTTCGTGGGCGTGTGCTTCCTGATTTATCTGGCGGGAACGCAGGCGGCAGCGACGGTGAAGGTGGGAGGGTTGCTGGTGCTGGGAATCGCATGGGCGAGCAAATATCGGCCGGGAATGAGGGAACCGGGACTGGCGGTTTCTGAATAAGGCGAGGAGCGGAGGAGCAGAGCCGGGTGGAACTTGAATTTCCGGAGGAGTTGGCGCGACAGACGATGAAAAACGCTTTCAAACCTATGATCAGCGTGCTGGGTGGAGAGGCCGGCGTGCGCATCGCCAATCTGTGCTTCACGCTGGTGATTGCGCGGATGTTTGGCGGGGCGGCGCTGGGCGTCTACGCCGCCAGCATCGCCGTGATAACCATCGCCGTGATGTTCGCCGAGAACGGGTTGCAAACGACGGCCATCCTCGAACTGAGCGCGGAGAATTCCGAGCGCGGCAAAATTGCCGGGAAGCTGTATCTCTGCAAGACGGCTTTAACGTTCGCCGCAATGCTCATTCTGGCCGGCGCCGGATTTGCGATGCGGCTTAACGCGTTTGAGTGGATGGTGGCATTTTGGGTGACGCTGCGCACCGTGCTGCAGTCCTATTCGCAGTTGCAAATGTCGTTTCTAAAGGCGCTTTCGAAAGCAAATGTGATTGGGCCGATTCAACTCGCGCACACATTGCTGCTATTAGCGGGAATATTTTTAACCTACAAACTTGGCTGGAGTCTGCATTTGTTGCTCGCATGGTTCACTGCCGGACAATTGTGCGAACTTACGCTCACCAGTTTCGCGGTTTTGCGCGCGGGAATCCAGCCGGCGTGGCCGTCCGCGAATTACTTTTGGCCGACGATTCGCCGGTCCATGCCACTGGGAATTGCAAATGGGCTTGCTAATGCCATCATCCGCTTGGACACCGTGGTATTAGCCGCACTCGTGACTCTCCCGGAATTGGGCACTTTTTCCGCCGCGAACGCGTTGTTGGCCGTTTTTTATGTGGCCTGTTGGTTGTTTGGGAGCGTCTTGCTCCCAGAAATGGTGCGCCTTTCCAGTTCGCCGGAGGCATTGCGGGCATACACAAGAACATGGGCATTCTGGATCGTGTCCATGCTGACTCCCTGCGTGTTGCTAGCATTCTGGGCGGCTCCAAGAGTGATGGTACTGCTCTACGGACAGGGGTTTTCCAGAAGCGGCGCGATTGCCTCCACGATGGCATTGGCCTGCCCTTTGATTCTGTTGAACACCCTCTATGCAAATGTCGCCATGGCCACAAATTCGAAGTCCGTTTATCTGGGAATATTTGCCGCCACTGCAGCCGTCACCGTAGGACTTGACTTCCTTTTGGGGCGGGGATTCGGTGCGATGGGAGTGGCGGCAGCCATTGTGATTCGAGAGGCAGGGATGTTTGGTGCGTTTTGGGTTTTGATGTCACGAAGCCCGTCACCGGCGGCACAGGTGGGCGACCCAATTACGCCGTGAGAAAAGGCTGAACTTTATTAGCGGCTGAGACTTTAGAGAATGCGAGCAAGCATGAGCAAAATTGTCGCCATTGACGCGCGCTGGCTGGTAGGAGGAATTGGCACGTACACGGAGAACCTACTGCAGGGCGTAGGTCGAAGCGTGAACGGGCTGGAGTTCCACGCCATTGCCAGAGGCGCGGATGAGGCGCGCCTCAAGGAGATTTGCCCGCACGTGAGCGTCATCGACGTTCCGATTTATACGGCGAGGGAGCAGTTTCTGATCCCTCGCGCCGCGAAAGGTTGCGATCTGCTGCACGTGCCGCATTTCAACGTTCCCCTGTTTCATCGAGGACCATTGGTGGTTTCGATTATGGACGTGATCCACCTGCGCTCGCCTAATTACCGGCACACCCTGAGTTCAATGCTGTACGCGCGGCCAATGCTGAACGCGGCGGTGCGCAAAGCAGATCACATTATTACAGTCTCGAACTATTCAAAGATCCAGATTATGGAGGCGTTAGGGACCCCATCCTGCAAAATTTCAGTGATTCCCTGCGGCGTTGGCGAACAATTTCGTCCGTACGAAGACGATCGCAAATTCCGGGACGCAGCTCGTATTCTCGGCATTAACGGTCCTTTTCTTTTGTACGTTGGGAATTTAAAGCCGCATAAAAATGTGGGCACACTTCTGCGCGCTTATGCGCAACTCCACAACGGAAGGAGAATCACGCACTCATTGGTGATTGTTGGTGACGATGCACGTTGGAAGTGTTCCGTGATTAAAGAAAGTGAACGGCTCGGCATCCGCGACTCAACCGTCTTCGTGCCTTTTGTTTCCGCCGATCTCTTGCCAAGGGTTTATGCGGCCGCGGAACTTTTTGTGATGCCGTCCACGGTGGAGGGCTTCGGCATACCGGTGCTGGAAGCTATGGCTTGCGGCACTCCGGTTGTGTGTTCTAACGCCGCCAGCCTTCCCGAAGTTGCGGGAGAGGCCGCGCTGTACTTTGATCCCGCGAGCGCCGATGAGTTGGCTTCACAAATCGAACGCTTGGCGCATTCCAAGGGATTGTGTGCGTCATTACGGGAAAAGGGATTGCAAAGGGCCAAGCAATTCACATGGCAGGAATTCACGCGTAGCCATATGGAGGTTTACCACCTGTTGTTGGGCTTGAGTTGAAGCGGAATGGAAGGCGGTGGATGAACAAGTTGCAAGTGTTCGGCGATCCACACTTACTTTGAATTCGGGGAAAGGTCAATGGAAAACGCAATTCGCACAAGGGACACAGTGAACAATTATTGGGAGAAGTTTGCGCAGAAGGATCCCTATACCTATGTGCTGACGAACTTGAAGGACGGCGATGCGCAGGAGTTTTGGGAAAGCGGGAGGCGCACGGTGGAGGGGGAATTGGTGCCGCTGGTGCAAGCGCGCGGGATATGTCCGGGGATTGGGCTGGAGCTTGGATGCGGCCCAGGGCGACTGGTGTTCCCGCTCGCCGGATATTTCTTGGAAGTACTGGGAGTGGATATTACCGAGGGCATGGTTCGGCGAGCGCAGCAGGTCGCGAGCGAAAGGGCCGTCCGAAACGTTTGCTTTCGGACCATCAGCGGGCCGGAGGATCTGATGCGGGACACGGGGAAGTATGCGGGAAGAATCAACTTTCTGTACTCGCTGCTGGTTTTTCAGCACATTCCGGATTTGCCCATGATCGCGGGATATCTGAAAGCCGTGGCGATGTTGCTTCAAGAAGATGGCGTCGCGTATTTGCAGTTCGATACGCGGCCGAAGAGTTTTGCGTACCACGTGAAATGCAGCCTGCCGGATTTTCTGTTGCCACGGTTCTGGCGGAAAGGTATCCGCCGCATTCGGAGAACATCCGACGAGCTTGAGGGGTGCATGCGAAATGCAGGACTCGAAATCATCGGAGAGCTTACGCCGGCGACGGCGTATCACCGCTACATTTTAAGAAGAGCCCAGGGAGCGGCGTTCTGGACATGAGCCTGGTGATACCAAAGGAACCGATGGCTTCTCTTCGCCGGAGCGGAGAGCAAGGAATTGCGTCCTTGCAGAAATTACGAGTGGCCATTGTGCACTACTGGTTCGTCTCCCGCAGAGGCGGGGAGCGGGTCGTTGAAGCGATGGCGAAGATGTTTCCTGGGGCCGACCTGTACTTTGCGGTGGTGGATCCTGAGAAGCTGCCTGCTTCGCTGCAAGGCCGCTCGATCAAAACTTCATTCTTGCAGAGAATGCCGGGAAGCAGGCGCTGGCACCGGCACATGCTGCCGCTCTATCCGCTGGCTCTGGAGCAATTCGATTTGAGGGAATACGACCTTGTGTTGAGCTCGGAATCGGGGCCGGCGAAAGGCGTATTGACGAATGCGCGGACCTGCCACGTGTGCTATTGCCATTCGCCGATGCGGTATTTGTGGGATTTCTACCACGGTTACAGGAATGGCGGAGGCATGGGAGCGGTGTCGCGGCCGTTATTTTCGCTGGCGTGCCATTATCTGCGAATGTGGGACGCGGCCTCGGCGCAACGCGTGGATTACTTTGTGGCAAACTCGCGAAATGTGGCGACGCGCATACGGAAGCACTACCGGCGGGGAAGCGCGATAATTCATCCCCCTGTGAATGTGCAAGCCGGGTATGTTGCGAGCCGGCTGGATGATTATTACCTGTGCGCGGGGCAACTCGTCGAGTACAAGCGCGTGGATTTGGCGATTGCGGCTTGCAAGAAGCTAGGGCGGCGGCTGCACATTGTCGGCGAGGGAGAAGAGTATCAAAGGTTGCGGCGGCTTGCAGGGTCCACGATCGAGTTTTGCGGTGCGCTATCCGATGAAGATTTGCACAAGCAATATGCGCACTGCCGGGCGCTGCTGTTTCCGGCGGAAGAGGACTTTGGAATCGTACCGGTGGAAGCCATGTCATTCGGCCGTCCGGTCGTCGCGTACGATCGCGGCGGCGCGAGGGAGACGGTGAACGGGTTTTACGCGGAGAGCCCGGCTTACGCTGGGAATTGTTCCGGCGTGTACTTCAGGGAACAAACGGCGGAATCACTGATGGAGGCAATGCTCGCGCTGGAAGGCGCGGAGAATGAGTTCTCGCCATTCCTGATCAAGCAGAGTGTGGAGCGGTTTGACGAATCACTTTTCCGAAGTGGCCTGGCGAACTTTCTGGAAGATAAATTGCACGAAAGCCGCAGCGGTGGATGGGAAGAGTGATTCGAGGGAAGCTCAAACGCGCGCAATTCTTGCTGACGCTGGCAGTGTTTTCCGTGCCGCTGGCATCCTTTATCGTGGCCGCATTTCTGCGGTTCGCGACGCGGGCATTACCGCGCTACACGACGGACGCGGAGCCGCGGCCCTACTTTGGATTGCTCTTATTGACCACGATTCTCTGGGCGATTGGCGCGGAATATCATGGGCTGACCGCGATCGAGAACCACCTGCACCCTCAGGGCAATGTCCGCCGGATACTGCTCGCGTGCCTCTCGACGTACTTGACGGTGCTTTCTGTGCTTTTCTTCTACCGGGACACCTCATTTTCGCGCGTGTTCATTTGGCTGAGCAGTATGAACATCGTGCTGCTGGCGCTTCTTGTATCCATGCTATTCCGAAAAGTATGGCAGCGAAGCCATTTCTCGCAAACGAGCTCGGGGCTGCTCTTGATTATCGGAGCGGATGAATTCGCGGCTCGCGTCGCGGACTCGCTTGCCGCAAGCCGTCTTGCTCCCTGTGGAATTGTGGGGCACATCATCTTGCCGGGCCAAACCAGCGCCATCCGGACTCGCCCCGTCTTCGAGCTGTCCCAGATAGAAAGGCTCGCCATCGGCAACGGGTTTACAGATGTAATTTTGGCCCTTTCCCCGGATAGGCTGGCGCAGCTACCCAGTCTCCGCGAGAAGCTCGCTCCTTTATGCGCGCCGATGCGGCTGGTGCTGGATGTTGGGGAAGGAGTGCAGCCGGGGCAGAATCTTTTTCATTTGGGGGACCTCTTGCTGCTGGATCTGCAGTCCACTCCGGCGGAGTCGACTTTGTATGTGCTCCTGAAACGTGCCTTCGATCTGGTTTTTTCCGCGTTTGTTCTTGTGCTGGCCGCGCCCTTGCTTGGACTCATCGCACTGGCCGTGCGATTGACTTCACCTGGGCCGGCGATCTTCGTGCAGGATCGCGTCGGCCTGAACGGCCAGGTGTTCCGCATGTATAAATTTCGCACCATGCGCGTTGCTCCGCTGGAGGAAAAATACACGCGTTTGACGGCGAAGGATGATCCCCGCCGCACGCGTCTCGGCAAGTTTCTCCGGCAAACGAGCCTGGACGAGTTGCCGCAATTTTTCAATGTCTTGAAGGGCGACATGAGTGTTGTCGGCCCGCGTCCGGAGGGCCCAATTCTGGTGCAACGGTTCATGCAGTCCGTGGGGAATTACAACCGGCGCCACCTTCTGAAAGTGGGAATCACGGGATGGGCGCAGGTGAACGGGTGGCGAGGCGATACTTCGATCGAAAAGCGGGTGGAATACGATCTTTACTACATGCGGCACTGGACCTTGAGATTTGATTTATTGATCGTCGTCCTGACTTTCTTCCGAGGGTTCACGGACAAGAATGCCTATTGATGGGGACAGAACTGGAGCGTTCTGCGCGGCGCAGTGTGATAAAAAGATGCGGCGAAATGACACGCTTGTGACAACTCCGCAAAGCGCTCTCTTCTATTGTGGTTTATCGGCCAGGAGAGTGAACCAATTTTTGCCGGCTGCGCGGAACGTCGAAATGGCAAGCTCTTCTGGCCGAGTCACCGGATCTCGTCTGTTTGCGAAGGGCGAAATCCGGCCTCTGTCGCACTTCCATCTATTTCTAATTGAGGGCTCCTTCAAGTCTGTTAAGTGCTGCCAGTTCAAACGTTTTCGGGTTTTGTTTCGAGCTTTCCCCAGGTTTAGACGCGGAATAAACTCCGGCTCTATTCTGTTTGTTCCGGTTGGTCAGGATAAGTTGCTGCATAGCGCAGCAGCAACGCCCCTCAACACGTTCGACGCGAGCGCTTCACCGGGTCGGCATTCTTCTTTTGTGCTAGAATTTTATATGTGGCCCGGTAGAGTAACAGGTTAACTCGTCACCCTTTCAAGGTGAAGATTACGGGTTCGATTCCCGTCCGGGC
>CAYOOS010000012.1:0-25312 GCA_964405585.1 uncultured Acidobacteriaceae bacterium
GGCGTTCAGCGTGCTCGACGACTTGCTGAATGGGCACGGTGACGCTCTTGGTCACAGAGAATGCGGCGATGCCGGCCAGGAGGAGAGTGAGCGCCAAAATGAGCAATCCGGCACGGCGGCCAGTGGCATAAGCTGCCGCGCTCTCTTTTATGCTTTGCAAGACGGAATCGGACTGCAATTCGAGGAATCTGTTCCACGTAGCCCGATAATCGGTGAGTGCGGGGATTACCTCCTGCGAAAGTGTGGCCAGCGCCTGGTCACGTTTTTTGTCGGCGAGGAGTTTCTTGGCTTTCTGCCGCGCGGCGATATACACCTCGCGTTTAGCCTGCACTGTTTTGAATAGATCGCGTTCCTGGGGAGAGCTGAGACCATCCTCGATCTGCTTGGTGTTTGCGCTGATCTGGCGGCTGATGGAATCGTTCTGCTGGAGGAGTATTTGTTCCTCGCCGGGATCGGTGATCTCAAAGAGCTGTACGGTAATGCGGGCGTTGTCAATCGAGTGCTCGATGGTCTGATGCGTGAGCTCGACGGTGTTGTAGCGTTGCTGGATCAACGCGATGGTTCTCGCGTTTAAGTTGCCGAGCCAGAACAAGCTCAGCCCACCCAGCAGAATCAAAGCCAACAGGATGGATCCGAAGAGAATCCCGAGGCGGGTACCGATTTTCCAGTCATGCCAGTTCATCATTGAATTCACCTTTCGTACTCGGCTGCTTTCCAAGATTGGAACGCAACGCAGCGGCCGTAACTTCCTGGAGAAGCCGTGGAACATCCACGATCAAACCCACGCGTCCATCATCCAAGATCGTCGATCCGGCAATTCCCGGCACTTTGCGAAACACTTCACCCAGAGGCTTGATAACCGCCTGCATGCCGCCAAGCAGCCGATCAACCGCAATGCCGGCATCGAAATTACCGACTTTGACGATCACAACGTTCTCCCGATCGGGCGTTTGCCCAGCCACGTGGAACGATTCGCGCAATCTGACAAAAGGCAGAGCATGTCCACGGAGATTGAGGATGCCGCTGCCCTCCGAACTCCGCGCTTCCGGAGCCAGTTCCGCGCATTCCGTGACGTAATCGGAAGGAATAATGAAATGTTCGGCGCCGACGGCCACGGAAAAGCCATCAATAATTGCAAGGGTCAGTGGCAGGCGAATTGTGACGCTTGTGCCCTTGCCCTCTTCGCTTAACAATTCGACACTCCCCCGCAGTGACTCGATATTGCGCTTCACAACATCCAGTCCGACGCCGCGGCCCGAGAGATCGCTTATCGTCTTTGCGGTGGAAAAGCCCGCCAGGAAAAGGAGGCGAAGAAGTTCCTCATCGGAGAGTTGGTCGCTTCGAGAGAGCAGCCCCATCTGGGAAGCTTTGTCGATGATCTTCTGACGATTGATTCCAGCGCCGTCATCTTCGAGCTTGACGACGACGTTTCCGTTTGCGTGAACGGCGGAGAGCTTGAGCACACCACAGCGCTCCTTGCCCTGGCGTTCGCGGACTTCCGGGTCTTCGATGCCGTGATCAATGGCGTTGCGGATCATGTGCAGCAACGGATCCTTGAGTTGTTCGAGAACGGTGGTATCCACCTCGACATCGCCTCCGCCGACTTCCAACCGGGCGATTTTGCCGTGACTGGCGGAGATGTCGCGAACGGAACGCTTAAGCTGCCGAAAAGTCGGACCGATGGGGACCATGCGAATGCGCATCATTTCGCGCTGCAATTCCTTATACAGACGTTCTGCATCGCGATGCAGGTCCAGGGCTTCGGTCGCCTGCGCATGCTGAAGGTTCTCGAGAGTGTTGCGCACGCGACCTTGAGCAATCACGATTTCACCGATGAGATTGAGCATATGATCAAGGCGATCGACATCGGCGCGCACGGTGCGCAGGCCGGCGCCGGCTGGGGCCCCAGATTTTGTCAGAGCCGCTTGCACTGAGGACTGGCTGGCGTGGTGTTCTTCCGGCACGCTCCCGGCCTGACGGGTATGTTGGGCGATTTGTGCTTTGAGGTTTAGCTGTGCCTTGGTAAGCGTCGTTTTTCCGCTTACCGCGCCTGGCAGGAGGGCGCGAAATTCGTCCACGGCGGCAAGTAGTAGCGAAATGCCTTGCCGGGTAAGCAGCGAGCGTTTTTCGCGGAAAATATCCAGGAGGTCTTCGGCGGCGTGGGCAAGCTCTGCGAGTCCATCGAGAGATAAAGCAACAGCGTTTCCCTTCAGGGTGTGTGCAACACGAAAGATTTCGTTGACCAGCTCGCCATTGGACGAATCAGATTCCAACTCGAGGAGCGATTGCTCCATTTGATCGAGGCCTTCTTCGGTCTCGACCAGAAAAGATTCCAGGGCGGCTTTGCGATCAAAATCCATGAGCATCTCGTCTTGGATTGTCAAACACCTTGATAAATGTGGCGCCGTCGTGAGTTTGAAAAGACAGACGCCGGCCGCGACTTCCAGAAACGTCCTTCAGCAGAAGCGGAATGCCATTTTTGTAAACGAATTCCTCGGCGAGCTCGACGTTCTTCTGCCCCAGGGACTCTTCCGGCTTGATTGAAAAGGCACTCGCGCCCCCAAAGATCTTTGCCTGCAGGTCCCTGAGTTGACACCCGAGCGAAATCAACTGTTGCAGGAGGGCCGGGTTGGCGTTGTTTCCATAACGGAAACGGTTTGGGCCATCGTCATCGCCTTCCGCAAGGAGGTAGTGGTTCATCCCGCCGATTCTTTGCCGTTTATCCCAGAGACAGATCGCTGCACAGGAGCCGAGAATTGTCGTGATGGTAGTGGGATCAGAGGTGGTGAAAATCTGACCGGGATAAAGGAAATGAGTTTTCGCTTCTGGATCCAGGGCATCTTTTTCCCGCTCGAAGGTCTTCATGTATTCGGTGGGGAGTGCAGCGGGATTAAATTTGGAGTGATTGCCGCTCATGATTTTTGTTCCGGAATGTTTGATGAGACGGAACCGGCTTCCCGGCAGAAGAGCTTGCTGCCAGCTTCTTCGGAAAGGATACGGAAGATTTCATTGTCAATTTTGTCGAAGCCCAGCTTTTGCGGCAAAAACTGCAGAAGGACCAATACCGCGGTAACTTCACTCTGGCAGCGAAAGGGAACAAAAACCGTAACTTTTGTGTGAGGCCCCCTGGCGCTTTGATCTTGCAAGTCTCTCGCAATATAAGCCGAACCCAATGCCGCACAATACGACGCCGATTCCTCCAAGGCATTAATCAAGCAGCGATTCGCAGGCTCGACACCAAAGGACCAAAAGGGTTGGAACACCCCTGTCTCGCGGTCAAGGCGTATGAGGTGCATGGTTTCACAGCCCAGGAGATTGGATGCGATTTCGCGAATGGCTTCGAGAGTTTCGGCCGTGTCCATAGATTCGCGAAGTCTTCTTGTGGCTGCCTCGATCACGGCTTCGGCCAGGTGCGGAGCTCTGCTGCGGTCGCCGTTGGGATTCGCGCGGAGAGTTTCCTTTGTCTCGCCCAGGAAGCGCTTGAATTCCGTTTCGATGATCCGGGTGTGTTTGGTCATCGTTCATTCACCCAGGTAACTTTGAAGCAGTTTCAGGAATTCCTGGCCGTTGATAGGCTTGGTGATGTAATCATTGCAGCCGCTCTGAAATCCGGCCTCTATGTAGGCTTCTTCGCCGCGCGTGGTCACCAGAATGATGGGGATCCCTTTTGTTTTTTCCTGCTCACGCATTTTTTTGCAGGCTTCGAAGCCGTTCATGTGCGGCATCACAACATCCATCACTACCAGATCCGGTGATTCCGATTGCGCTTTTTCGAGCGCTTCCAATCCGTTTGACGCAGTGACGCATTGATAGGAGGAGTGCCGCTCTACCATGGAGCGCTCCATCAGCAGCGCCGTCTTCGAGTCGTCCACAAGCAGAATTTTTCTTGTCGCCATGAGTGTCCTTCTCGTTTTTAGGAGCCCGCGGAAAAGAAAGGGGCAATTGAGATGCCAAGTAAGCGAAAAAAAGGCGGGCGCGCTAAACATGGCGCTTTGCGCTGCTTGGAGCGATTGCCGCCGCCATGCCACGAGTTGTTTGCAGAAAGAATCTGAAGTCTGGACAAGATTTATGGAATTGGGAACAGATACGCGGCTAGTGAGTCCGGCTGATACGCAATGCCTTAATTTTCTGATAGAGCGTGCTTTTCGGAATTCCGAGGCGCAATGCGGTCGCGGCGACATTGCCCATTTCTTCCTTGAGGACGCTTTGAATGTGCATCTGTTCCAGTTCGGCGAGCGTCAATTTGCCGTTGTAGTGTCCATTGGAATTCTGCGCATGCGGCTCAAAAAAAAGATCCTTGGCGTCCAGGACCTGTTTTTTGGAATACAATGCGGCGCGCTCCAAAACATTTCGCAGTTCGCGAATGTTTCCCGGCCAGGGATGCGATTGCAGACGCGCAATCGCGGATTCCGATAGTTCACGGTGAGACTGGCTTAAATCGCTTGAAATCCTGGCAATCAGTTCCCTGGCGATCACCGGGATATCTTCGACGCGCTCACGGAGCGGGGGAATTACGATCAATAGGGTGCTTATCCGGAAATACAGGTCACTGCGGAATTTTCCTTCCTCGATGAGCCCGCTGAGATCCTGGTGCGTGGCTGCGATCAGACGTACATCCACAAAACGGTCGCGAACGTCGCCCAGATGGCGAAACCGTTTTTCTTCCACGACCTTCAGGAGTTTGGGTTGAACGGTAAGATCCACGTCGCCAATTTCGTCCAGGAAAACGGTGCCGCGATGGGCCACTTCCAACAAGCCGGGCTTGGGATTGACGGCGCCCGTGTAAGCGCCTTTTTCATAACCAAAAAGTTCGGTTTCGAGGAACTCGCGCGAAAGGCCCGCGCAATTAAGATCGACGAAGGGCTCATCGCAGCGGTCGCCGTTTTCATGCAGCCAGTTCGCCAGAACGCCCTTCCCTGTGCCAGTCTCTCCGCGAATCACGACGGGGCAACTGCTTGATGCGACGCGGATGGCATTCAATGCCAGGTCGCGGATTCCTTCACTTTCTCCGAGAAAAGGATCGACACCAGTGCGCTTGCGCAGGCTCTTCGAGGCGATTTCCTTTTGCTGATTGCGTTTATTTTGCAGGATTTTCTCGATGACAAGACGGAATGCCTGGATTTCCAATGGCTTGGAAAAACATTGCTCGGCGCCGGCTTTTATGAGCGCTACTCCGAGCTCCATCGAGCCATATCCCGTGGTGACAATAATGGGGACGGCGGGCTCGAGCTCCTTCAATACCGGGATCAGCCCGAGCGCGTCGCCGTCGGGGAGGCAATAATCAACAATGGCGATATCCGGGTGCGCGGCCCGAAAACGTTCAAACGCGGCCTCGCACGTGCCCGCCTCTTCCACGACAATTTCGGGCGTTGAAAAACACTCCACAAGCAGCTTTCGCACGGACGCATCGTCGTCCACCACGAGAACAGTTTTTCTTGCCACACGTGCACCCGAGTTCTTCAGATTTGAGCGTATGACCAGTGTAGCCAGAGAAAACTGCGGTTTCTACTTTGCCGTAGGGAGGAGTTTCCATTGGTAAGCGTTGCGCTATTAACGCTCAAAACATAGATCTATTTCGATTTCTGGAAAAATGTCTGAGAGCCAGAAAACCGGCGATGCCGCGAGATTTGCCTAAAGCCAATACTTAGACGTAAGTTCCACGTTTTCTTCCAGTCGCACTCACCGGACACTTGCGCTCGCCTTTGGTAATTGAATTGCCTCTCTGACAAGCGAACATTCGCAGAACTCGACGGAGAGTTCAAGCCGACGGAATGCAGCACGTCCTGTTGAACATCGGTTTGAAGTTGTTGGGGAATATCCGGTTCTGGAGTGATCAGAGACCAGTCGGGGCACTCTTCTTTCCAGTCGTAGACTGTCGCGAAGAATGCAACCGTCCATGCAGCGCGAAGCAAACTCGCCGTCCACTATTCGGATGTACAGACTGATAAGGGCGATTTGCCCATTTTTGAAAAGGGAAAAACATGCGTTTGCCAAGATTGTGGTTTGTAGTGCTGGCCTTGTCGCTCGGTAGCGCCAGTTCGTCCCTCTTCGCACAGAGTAAAGCGCCACGCAACGATGGCGAAAAACCCGCCGCCAAAGCTGCCACAGAGGAAGAGGTCGAACAGCTCCGGCGCGAAGTGCGTGAATTGCGGGCGGTGATTCAGAAAATGCTGGAGGTCAGTGGCCAGGCCAACGCAGATGGCTCTTATAAGCTAGTGACAACCGCAGCCGTAGTGCCCAGCCCGCCATCGGAGAATCCTGTTTCAGCACCCACCCCCGAAGCGAGCGTCCAAGGAGCGAGCGCCTCTGCACAGAAGAGCAACAGCGCTCCTACGTCGGGGTGGAACGGAGAACATTTCTTCATTAAATCGGCCGATGGTGCATTTCAAATTCAGCCGTACGGATACGTGCAGACTGATTTCCTCTCTTACATGGGTGCCGGCGCTCCTCCGGACACTTTCTCCGTACGCCGAGGCCGATTTGGCTTTCAAGGAAATTACGGCGACCACTACCAGTTCGGCCTCCTGATCGATGCCGCCGCTTCTACCGGAGCCACCATCCGGGACATCTACCTGAACGCGAAGGCCACTAACTGGTTCCAGATCCAGGGCGGCCAGTTCAAGGAGCCCTTCGCGCAGGAAGAGCTCCAGGGCGACACGAATCTCGATTTCGTCGATCGTGGCTTGCAAGGCCTCCTATATCCGTCCGCTGCCTCCACCAATCGTAGCCCCGGCGTCACGATTCACGGCGACATTCACGACGGCGCGTTGCAATATTGGGCTGGCGCCTTCAACGGAAAAGGCTATTCCACCAATAACACCACGAGTGTGCCGGAGGCCGTGGGCAGGGTCCGCTTCTACCCCTGGCGCAGCAACAAAGATAGCGTGTTGCACGAGTTCGCTATCGGCGGGTCAATCGCTTACAGCATGTCCCGTGGACTTTCCAACGAGCTTACGGCCCCGATGACCATGCCCGACGCCGCTTATACTTGGTTCCCACAGTTCCCGGTCAACGGAAACGTATGGCGGTACGAAGGTGAGATCACTTATCTGAAAGGCCCCTGGGGTTTCCGCGACGAGTACGTCCAGGCTTCCTACGACCGGACCGGAGTCGGGACATTAGTCTTGGGCGGACTTGGATTTGCCAATCTTCCGAACGTCCGCTACCAAGCTTGGGACTCCGCAGCCACTTATCTGCTCACGAAGGAAAGGCAGCCGGAAAACGGCACGCCGCGCGTCAATCACCCTGTATTTGGCCCGGAAACAGCCGGAGGCGGCAAGCGCGGATGGGGAGCTTGGGAACTGGCGTTCCGCTACTCTGGGGTTCAAGGGAACGAGCCTGGCATCTTCTTCAACAACATTTATACGCCTCAGCTCGTGCCCACCTACGACAAGCACACCGACCAGTTCAGTGTCGGCGTCAACTGGTATCTCAACTACTGGGTGAAGTTCCAGTCCAACGTCGATATTGACCAATTGAAGCAACCAAGCACGATCGGTGCTGTACCGCAGAATTATTTAGTGTTCGAACAACGGCTGCAGTACCGCTTCTAGGACGCCGAGGACCGTTATGTATCGAAAAGGATTCGCGAATGGCCAATATGCCCGGGAGTCAGACAGGCCTTCACAAAACCAAAAACAGCACAAAGGCAGAGAAAATTCGAGAGGAATGCCCAGGGGAGGTTTTTCGATGAAGTCAAGAGTCGCAAAGATTATTCTTGAAGTGGTGGCGGTAGTGACCCTCGCGTTCCTGTTGAACAGTTGTGGGTCGGAGCCCTATTGTCCTACTTGCGGGACTACCGTGAACGGGGCTTATGGCGTTATCAACGTCATCCCGGTTCCGGAACACAATCCAACCGGCGAGCCGGGTGGTCCCTTCAATTCGTTCGACATAAGCTGGTTCGATCCTAATCTGCAAATGGACTACGTGTCAGACCGGATCGGCCTGGATGTCGTTGTGGTCGACGCCAAGAACAGCACCGCGGTGAATACCATTGGCGGACTCAATGAGGTGGCCAATGCCGGGAATAACGCCAGTCCGTGCTGGGGCCCGCAGAATGTGCCAACCGCCCTCAGCGCGATCCCTTCCCTCGTTACGGGCTCGGGAACTCTACGAGATCCAAGCACCACCAACATCCTCACGCGGTTTGGTTGCCGCAACGCGCCCTACTTTGCCTCTTTCGGAACCTACTTTCCAGGGTTTGGTGCCAATGGGATGTTCGGCGGATTTCCGGGGGCGCAGTGCTGCGCCGCCCGCGCCAATGGTGTTAACCCTCTCTCAGGCCCCGATGGGGAAGAGGTCACGCCGGACGGGAAGACCCTATTTAGCGGAACCGGTAGCTCTAGTGTCGTGGTGTTCGATTTGACCACGAACCCACCTGTCGTGATAGCTGACATCCCCACCGGAACCTCTCCCGATTTCGACGGTCCGGTAGGTGTAGCACCCTGCATCCAGTCTTGGAATGGGGGCGCCGGAAGTGACCCCACCTGCGGCGACGATCGTGGCGACGAACTTGCTTATGGAACGATCGGCGGCCATGATGTTCTAGCTATAACTAACGGTGACCCCGGTCTTCCTTTCGTCACGTTTATCGATGTAACTGATATCGTCAATCGCACTAATACGCCGCCCTTTACCCTTGCCGGAGGCGTCGGACCTGCCGGTGGAGGGTTTGGACACTGCCTACCGCTCAGTTATCCCGCATACAACGTCGTGGGCACTGCGGCTGATAACTATGTTCCAGGAGTGAATCCCCCGGCTTGTATCATTGGGCAGATCTACTACGATGGCGTATACCCGCAGAGTACATCGGTTCCGGTGGACACAGCCGGAGGCTCGTGCCCAGATCCATCGGAAGCCGTAGCGTCGGGCGTTTCCGGCACATTCGTCCCCACGACGGGTCCGCTCGTTGGTACAACAGTCAGCATACCCTGTCATCATGCGCCCGTCGTCAATATCAACACTGGCGCTTTTGTCACTAACAATGGCTCTGCACCGCTCGCGCCCAATGAAGCGCCGGAGATTTCCCCGGCGGGGTTAGGCGGCGCCGCCTTCAATCCTTTTCACAATACATTCTACGTATTCAATTCGAATTGCACGGCTTCCAATTTGTCGACGCAGGCCAGCACGGCGGTGGGGTGTGTTGACGAAGTCGATCCGCAAATAGGGAACCCGAACGGACCCATAGTTGTCGCCGTGATCCCGATCCTCAACTGCATGCCTACCAGCATGGCTCAAGGGCCGGGCCACGATTTCCTGGTGGGTTGCGCGGGCCATGATGGGACCCAATATCCACCCTTAGAGGTTATTATCGACGGCACTACAAACCAGATCGTTGCGAATATTACTGAGGTCGGCGGCGTGGACCAAGTCTGGTACAACTCCGGCGACAACCGCTACTACACAGCCAGCAGGGATATGCCCAATGGCCCGGTGATGGGCGTAATTGATGCCGGAACGCGCACTTGGCTCGTCAATGTGGTGACCGGTTCCAATTCCCACAGCGTCGCCGCTAACCGATTCACCAATCAGATCTTCGTGCCCATGCAGGCAGGCACGCTTTGCAACACGCAGAGCGCCAACGGTTGCATCGCCGTATACGGCCGACAATAGCTGTTGTTGCGGCAAGGATCTGCGCGGTCAAATTCGAGCGAGGCGGGGTCACGGAGCGCGAGTGACATAAAGATCCTGGCCCCGCGTAAAATCACCAGCAGTGCCCGGGTGTATAATCGAGGACGCAATGAATTACATTCGACAAGGATTCACAAGGAGTCATATGAGCCGCGTCTGCATGATTTTATCGGCCGCGGCGTTCGTCGTGTCTGCGCCTGGCATGGTTGCCAACACCAAGCCCACAGAAGTTCCAGCAAAAGTGATTGCGCACTTGCGCCTGCAGGAAGCCCTGGGGAGCGAGATGCTTCTCCAAAACAAAGGAGACAAACAATACCTGTATGTCCAGAAGGCATCCAAGCAGGGCTTTACGGTCGTTGACGTCACGAAACCGAGGTTACCGAGCTTGGTGAACCGTAGCATTACCGCGAACGACGCCACTGCAGGCAAACTTGAGATGGCGGGTCCCGACGTGGCTCTCGCCGAGGTCCCGGACAAAAACTCCGCGGGAGTCATCCGGAGCAAAGATAATCCCACGGAAACCGTCAAGATCCTGGACCTTAGCGATCCCGCGCACCCCAAGGTGCTCCAGACGTTTACCGGAGTGACTAGCATCCTCCAGGATTCCGCCCGCGGCCTGATCTATTTGGCGAACAACGAAGGGCTCTGGATCCTCAATCTTTCTAATCCAGGAATCACACCAGCAAAGACAAAGAAGCCGTGTGGTTCGACGGATGCTCTCGCGGCCATGCCTCCGGACTGCCAATAAACCATTCACGCACGCAATGGCTGGCCGTTAATAGACGGGCAGCGCGCTTCCTTCCGTTGTCCGAGGAGCCGCCAACAACCTGAAACGTGAGACTGAAACGAGAACCAGTTAACGATCGCAGGAGCAGTGCCACCAGGGGATAAACTATTTGACCTTGGTTTCCTGGTAGTGCAAGATCTTCCACTGACCCTCGCGCTTCACCCAGATTTCGCCGACAAGGATTTTTTCAAACGGCACTGCCGATTTCTGTGGAAACCTGATAAAGACTTCATAGCGAACGAATGCTGCCTCTGAGCAGAGCGGCGTGACTTTCAAAAACGAAAGCGTGTAGTCTGTGACAGCGCTCTCCTGGAGCTCACTCAGAGCCTTCGATTTATAGCGTTCACCCTCGCGGTCGGCCTCGACGCCAATGAAATCGTCCGTCAAGAACTCGCCATACGCCTTTTGGTCCCTGTGCTTGATGGCCTCCCATTCGGCCCGGATTTTGGCATCAAGCAGATTCGTGAGTTCCGCCTGGTCCGTGGACTTTGGCGGCTGGTTGGTCCCACCCTGGGGCTGTTGCCCGAAAAGGAAAGATCCCATCAAAAAAGCTGCGCACGCTAAGCCAGAATAGTTCCGCATTACTTTTCCTCTCCAGTTTGAATCTACTGCTGTCCAGTCGGTCACCGTCCGCGATCATCAATCAAGAGAGTATAAAGCGCTTACGCATCACAGCGCGTTTTTTTCGGTCGCGGCAATGTGCAAGAGTTTTACCCCGCGCAGTCAGTCTCCTCGATCCCGGCCTTGAGAGCCGCGGCGCCGGTCTTATGCAGAATCGAGTTAGCCGACATCTTCTACGCCTATGAACTCGACTCTCAGCCCGGATTGCGCAATGCAAATACGTTTCAGGCGTGGGGAGGAAGAGGCCCCGACATAGAGCGAACCCTCAGCCGACGCGAATCTTGGCATTTTGTGCAAGCACACCCGGCGATCCGGGACGGCACAATAATTCCAACGTTGTGCCTCCCGACGGCGATCCGGCAACCGACGCCACCGCCGGAGCGAACGTCGACAACTCCGCCAACATGTTCACCTTCGCACTGAAAAACAAGCTCAGCAAAAACTTGACCGCCTACTTCGACTGGGCCCTCACTGCAAACGGGCCGGACGCGCACTACGACTTGGGGGCTGGCGGCCGTTCCGTGACTACCGATTGCTACGACGCTTCAGACGCCACCGGCGGTTTGGCTCCCTCCAACCCGCATTGCTGGACGGGCGGCAATCTCATGGGAGTTTCCGTGGGTCTGGATCTGAAGTTTTAAGTGTGCACGGGTAAAGCCGGGGACGCCTGCAGTGGGGCGTGCAGCACTCGTCCCTCGAGAACTTCGGTTGGTCTGGAAACAACAATTCCACGCCGCCTTGGGCGCAGGTTGCTCCGAGGGCGGCGGATAACACGGTGTTTACATCGTTTGGTCACTACTTACCGTAGAGAACCTTTCGGATTAGAGCAGAACTGCATCCAGAACTGCGATGGTCCATAAACCATGCGACCGGGCCAGTGACAGAGCTGGCCCTTTACTGGGCATCCTGGGCCAAGCGGAAGCCTAGCGCGCCGGAGCGATCCATACTGGGCGAGATCATCAGCAACTTGCCGTGTTCGTTCAGCTTGTACGCTTGCGGAAAATACCAGATCGAACCCTGCGGCTGGTAATAGCTGCCGCCGCGCAAAATTCCGCCGCGCGTATGGTCATCCGTGAATTCCTCGGTCCACTGCCACACGTTTCCCACCAGATCCATCACGCCAAACGGGCTCGCTCCCCTTGGATGGGCATCCACGGGATCCGGACCGCGCATGGTGCGCGATTTATCCGGTGCGGGAACGGCCGCGGCGTCCCAGTCGTTGCCCCAGGGATACAGACGTCCATCCGTGCCTTGTGCGGCATATTGCCATTCCCATTCATGCGGCAGGCGTTTTCCTGCCCAGGCGGCGTAGGCGCGCGCATCTTCGATGGAAACCCACGTTACGGGGCGACTGTCCCAGCCGGTGGGATAGTTGCCGTCTTTCCAGTCGCGCAGAAAATTCAAATCGTCCTGCGGGCGATAGTGCGTGGCATCAAGAAATTTCTTGAACTCCGCGTTGGTAACCGGATACTTGTCGAGATAGAACGGCTTGATGTGCATGGGCTGTTCGTGGAAACGGCGTGGCGCATTTTCCCACGGATACTGCACGTCCAAGCCGACATCATTGGAGCCTTCTATTTCGATGCCGTTGATTTTGAACAGGAAATCGCCTTCGGGAATCTTGATCATGCGCGCGGGAGCGTTGTTTCCCGCTTTGGCAGTGGCGATCGGCACGATCTCCTGGTGCAGCACCTTCCATTCGTGTGAATAGTTTGCCAGCGGCTGCGCCGTAAGCTGCTTCATCTCCGCCATGAGCTTTTGCAAAGCAACATCTGGCTCCGCCTTCGTCGCCAGAATGGCGCCGTAGCCATGGGCCTCGATGGGGAAGCTGAGCACACTGCGGCCGGTGGGGTCGTGCTGCACTTTCAGCTCGTTGCCGTGATAGAGATCGAAGTAACGCACTCCGGAATCGCTCGCAACTTCCATCTCTTGCCCGTCAACGTCGTATTCGTTGCGGTTGACGATAGTCCACACAGTCTGCTCATGCAGCGGCCAACGACTGGCGAAAATTCCGTTCCGCAGCATCGGGGACATCGGCTCCCAGCCGGGGCTTACCAGAAAAGGAGCGACGGCGCGTTCGATGGTGGCGACGCGTCGCGTGGCTTCTGCATCGCGTCGCGTGATGCCGTTCCAGATGCCCCAGATGTTTTCCCAACTCTCCCAGCCAACGCCGTTGAAGAAAGCGAATTGCAGGTCGTCCGTTTTGTCGCGATTCCAGCGGTGGGAAATGTTCACCATGTGGCGGGTCTCCAGCCACTTGTATTTGTCCACCAGCGGCGCGAACGGAAATTGGTATTGGCCCCAGGTCATCACGTTCCAGGCGAGCGCTTCATCGGCCGGACCGCCTTCCGGCTCGAAAGCCAGCGGGTGTCCAATCTTGTCCGCGGCCAGCGAGAAAGCCAGCGGCACACCATCCTGCGTGTCGCCGTTGATACCATCTGCGCCAACCTCCGCCATCAACTCCGCGATAGCATCGGGCCAGGACTTGCCGGTATCCCGTGTCCCCTGATCCCACATCATCATGGGAAAAAGCACGCGCACGCCGCGCTTATGAAAATCGGCGATCATCTGTTTCACGCCAGGAATGCCGCCGGGCATGCAGCGAATCATGTCTTGCTGGTTGCGGTTGTCAATGCCCATATTGGGATAGGTGGGCCAAATCAGGACGGCGTCGATCCCGCCGTAGCGCTTCTGAAGATCGTCGAGATAACGATCCACCGAATATTTCCCTGTGAGGGGATCATAAAAGTAGCGATCCTGCACCATCATCTGCGGCTGCATGAAACTCGATTGCGTCCACTGCAGTGCCGGCAGATCGTAGCGCGAGCCGTCATAGCCAATGCGAATGAGGCGCTCCTTCCTCCAGTGCGTGATGTCCGCGAGCCAGGCCTTGTGTTCCTCTAGAGTGCAGGGTTTGGAACTTGCGTCCCAGAGACCCTTCGTGTTCAAACACTCCGGAACAGGAATCTGCTGGTTCGTGGGACGGAACTTGGAATCCTGGGCGGCAGCGGGAAATGCGAAAACAGAACAGACCAAGAGAGAGAGAAGCATGCGGGTTTTCACCGGAACTCCTTGAACGAGGGGATCGCGCAGCTTAAACAAACGCCAGTATAAAACGTTTCAAAATTGGCGGTCCAGCCGTTTTTGGAGGAGCTTGTGAAGCCGTGCTGCGGATGCCGTTTCATTGCACCGAAAGGTGGAGCTGCAGAGGTAGAAGGCGCGCGGCCCGGGCAGGGAATGCGAAGGCAACTCTGGGTGCTTCGTGCTTGGTTTAAAAGCGTGGACCCTGGGCTCTCCTCATTCACCCTGCAACGGCTTCAATCTGCAGAACAGCGCGACTTTGGCACCCGGCAAAGCCCAGGTTAATCGCATCATGCGGCACCGATAGTTCACGGCTTGGGTTGTGCCTCTGCTGAGACTTGGCCGCAGCGGCCTTGCATCGATTCGCGAAATTTTTCGCGCTCTTCGGGCGTCATCTGCTCCCAACGCTCCTTCATCCGGTGCTGCCAACGGCCGCGGTGACCTCGCCCAGCTCCGCTGAACCCGCGCAAGCCACCAAACAAAAGCCAACTGAGGGCCAGGAGCCCGACAGCTTGCCAAAAGGTGACGGCGGGTAGATGAAACAGGCTCGGAGCTAGCCAATTCCACAAGTGATAGACTGCCTCGCCGAATACGAAAATCGCTATGATCAGGAATACGATACCCTTGACCACCATTCCCGTGATGCGCCCCGTGATGTTTCTCGTCATCTGTTCCGGCTCTTGAATTCTCATTTTTGTCTCCTTGTCCTCATGTTGAACTCGTCGTAGATGCTCCGAAGCCGCCGACGTAAGAAAACAATCGCGTAGTGCTTGCGCGAAAGCAGCGTATTCACACTGAGGCCGGTTTCAGCGGCAAGATCCTTGAAGCTGCGGCCCTCGAATTCATGTGCGATGAACACTTCACGTTGCTCCTCCGGGAGTTCATCCAAAGCATCATCGATCTCTTCGAGCAGCACCGCTCGGGCATAGGCTTCCTCCGGCCCGCCGTCCCGCGACGGCAGCAGGTCTTCGAGCGTAAACGGCTCCCCATCCATTGTTGCCACGGGTTGATCCAGCAATGCCTCCGGTTTTTTCTTCCGGAACAAATCCGTAATGCGATTGCGCGCCACGCGGAATAGCCAGGCCCCGACCTGCTCGATGGGCTGCATCAAGCGGTATGCCACCACGAGCTCGGAGAAGACATCCTGGAGAATGTCTTCCGCGTCGCCGCGGTCAGGAACCCGCCTGCGGATGAAGTTTCGCAGCCGAGCCTGCTCGCGCACGATGGTTTCGGAAATCCGTTGATCCTGTTCGTCAACCATCTCGTTTATTCTCAACGCTTGGTTCATCTACTTCTGTAGACGAATGAGGTGCGCACATATTTTAGGAAAAAGTGAAGAATACGCAATTGAACCGGAACGTCGCTGCAGGTGGCGCACCGCAATCCATCGTTCCAGGCTAGTGTGGGTGGCCTAGCCGGAGCGCTGACATCCTGTAGGAAAGTGCGCAACTGGTGATGACGGTCACAGGCCGGTCGCGTAAATCGCATATAATGAAGCGAGTCCCCCTCGCTCCTGTGCCATCTGTTCCACAAAAGTGTCCCCGAGAGGAAGCCCGCCATGACAAAACAACCGGAGTGTACGCGCAGGTCGTTTCTTCGCCTCGGCCTGGGGGTCGCTGCAGGCTCCCCAATCCTCCTTTCAGAGGGCTGCGGGAGTTCCAGCAACACCTTAACGACCGTCACGCCGCCCGCTGCGGCTGCCAAAGTGGCCATTGTGTCGTCCAAGGATTACGGCGCCGGCCTGCAACCTGCGATGGCGCAAGCGTTCAGTCTGCTGGGCGGGATAGGATCGCTCGTCAACGGGAAGACCGTGACAGTGAAAATCAACCTGACCAACGACGGACAGTTCGAGGAGCAGTTTGGCCTGCCTCCCGGCGAATCGTTCATCTCGAATGGCGCCATGGCCATCGCGCTAGCTACTCTGCTCTTTCAAAATGGCGCCACGATGGTCCGTTTCGTCGATTCGGTCGGTTTTCTCCTGCAACTAAGTGACATTCTGACGATGGCGCAGTGGGACGTGCCCACGTTGCTGGCGGTTGGCAACGTTCAGTTGGAAAACACGCGCAACCTGGGAAGCGGAACTTCGTATCCTCAGTTGAGTGTTCCCGGCGGCGGCTATTTGTTCAGCTACTTCGATCTCAATCATTGTTACAAGGACACGGATGTATTCATCTCGATGGCGAAGCTCAAGCAGCACCTGACGGCGGGCGTCACGCTTTCATCGAAGTGTGTCTTTGGCTCGACCCCCAATGCAATCTATGGTACCGACGGCACTGACACAGGAAATGAAAACGCCGTTGGTTATCGCGGACGGATCCACGGAGATGGTACCGCGGGGTGGGTCTACAATTCCGACCCGAGCTGGACACAAGGTCCACCCCCCGGAGCGCGCACCGACGTCGTTCCGACTTCGGACGCAGGGTGGCGGATTCCCCGCACCGTCGCCGATATTAACGGAGCGCGCCACGTCGACCTTGCGATTATCGACGGCATCATGTCCATGAGCGGCGGCGAAGGTCCTTGGGCGCCGACGGCGGCGCCTGTGTCGCCCGGGGTGATCATTGTTGGGCTGAACTCTATCTCCACCGATGCTGTGGGAGTGGCCGTGATGGGCTATTCGAATCCGCAAGCGACGCGCGGCACAGCCCCTTTCCAGACTTGCGACAATCATTTGCTGCTCGCGGAGCAAGCAGGCGTGGGCACGGCGGATCTTTCCAAGATCGAAGTGTTGGGAATGACCATCGCCGAGGCAATGTATCCTTACCCCTCTTAGATGCAAAAGAATCTTCGTAAGAGAGTTCTGCTACTCCCAGGACGGAATTTGAGCTGTAGCTGGCGTCCAACGGAGGCGTTTACAGCGGCCTTCCACCACCCACAAACAGAGCTCCCGTATCCGCTTTGCCAATCAATCGATTAGAAGACAGAGAGAATTTCTCTCCTTCGTCGCTATGCAAAGAATTTCAGTAATTGTGCGAGTTTTTGGCCATGTTGGATAAATAACTCTCTTCTGCGTCGCGGAACAGACATGTAACTGCTGGTCGAATGGTAAAACCCTAAAAAAAGGCTAGAAAACAGGCTTACATTCGGGTAAGGTACATGCCTCGTTACACTCGGCACTGTCCTCCGCAGCGTGTTTCAAATTAAGGGGAGAATCGACTGATGATGCGCAAATTCAGCTTGGCGCTGTTGCTGGCGGGAACAGTATTGCTGCTGTCGGTGCCTGTCGTTCGTGCGGACTCGTTCGACGTCACTCTGTCTCCAAACTCATTCACGGTGGTTCAGGGAACCACCACCATCGACGTTTTCGGAACGATTACAAACACTTCCATGGCGGATACACTCTCTCTGGATGGTGACGGATTGAGCGCAGTCTCTTCATCCATTACCTTCAACGATTTCTTTTATACGAGTCCGGACGTGCCGCTTACTCTGGCGGCTGGCGGGAGTTCCGGATCGATTGACCTGTTCCAAATCGTTCTTGATCCAAGTATTGCCGTGGGTTCTTACCTGTCGAACTCGTACTACATTTTCGGCACGGATCCCAATGGAAACACGGTCAGTTCGAATACCGCTTTGTTCGATGTGAACGTGACGAGTCCAATTGCCACACCGGAGCCGGGAACCTTGTTCCTGCTTGGCAGCGGACTGGCCCTTCTCGTGGGGCGCCGCAGACGAATAAAAGCCTAGACAATCCGCCTGATTATCTACAGAAGATTGCAACGCGTGAGGCTTCTCCAACATTGCCGCATGCGCACGGACATTTTTGCCGCCACGCATGAGGAACTGCGGTCGATCGTGCGAAACACTCAGTCGGCGTGAACGGCTCTTGGAGCGCGCAGCCTACCGCTTTTGACGAGTTCGTTTTCAATCCACGGATAGGTAATGGCCAGTCCTTTTTCAAGGGGGAAGGTCGGCTCCCAGCCGAGGATACGCCGCGCAAGGCGATTGTCGCTATTGCGGCCGCGCACTCCCTGGGGTTTCGAGAGGTCGTGCGTTTTCTTCAGCGTTTTGCCGGCGACGCGGCAGGTCAAGTCCACCAATTCGTCGATGCTCACCAGGTGATCGTTGCCGAGATTCAGCGCCTGCAGGAAATCCGAGGCCATGATACGGAGCAGACCCTCCACGCAATCGTCAATGTACATGAACGAGCGCGTCTGTTTGCCGTCACCCCAGATATCAATGGTGCCGCCGTCTTCGGCCAGCGCCACCTTGCGAGAGATCGCCGCCGGGGCCTTTTCGCGTCCGCCGTCGTAGGTGCCCAGTGGCCCGTAGACGTTGTGGAAGCGCACCATGCGCGTGTCGAGCTTGTGATCCTCTCGGTAGTATTTGCAAAGCTCTTCCGCGTACAGTTTTTCCCAGCCGTAACCGGCCTCGGGCTCCGCGGGGTACGCGTCCTCTTCGCGCAGCGGCGTCACGTCCGCGTCGGTCTGTTTGGACTGCGCATAAACACACGCCGAGGATGAAAACAGGAAGCGTGAAACGCGGGCTTGCCGCGCTGCTTCCAGCATGTGCACGTTGATGAGTGTGTTGTTGTGCGCCACATCGGCGTGGAACGCGGTGATAAAGCCGATGCCGCCCATATCCGCTGCCAGGTTGTAAACCTGGTCAATTCCGCCGGCCACGGCGGTGGCACAATTCCCATAGTCGCGCAAATCGCGAAGCAGGAATTCGTTGGCATCGCTGGCTTCGTATTCCGGCACCTTGATGTCTACACCGCGAACCCAGTGGCCGTCCGCGCGCAGCCGCTTCACCAGATGATGCCCGATGAATCCCCCGGCACCTGTTACCAGGATTCGTTTCGTCGCACTCATGGAAATACCCTCTTTTCGCCCAACGGGTGAAGTGGAAACCGGCGTTTCGTCCGAATCCGCCAGGGAAGGAGCAACTTTGCATTCCCAAGACCGGCGGACATGCTGGGCGCAGCCTTAGTTTACCGCTCCGCGACGCAAAAAGCAGGCGGCAAGTTGAAGGTCAGCCCACATCATAGGGTTAGGAAAGAAGCCGAGTCCCTTCTGCCGCCACAGAACGACCCTTGCGCCAACCCCCGTTCACCAATTCGCGATTACCAGCGATGCGCATGCGCTGCGAGCGAGATCTGAAGTTCCTCCCTTCGTGCGAAGACCGATTGTCCGGCGTGCGAACTGTCGGAGAGAACGGCGGGCGATGTTCGGGCATCACACAGAATCATGACTGCCATCACTGCGGAGGGGAAGGGCAGTGAGGGAGATTGCATGGTCTCTGCGACAAAGTGGGTCTAGTTGGTAGCGTCGCCTGCCCACTGCGGAGCACTCTCGTCAATGTTCCTGTGGTGCCTCTCTCGGGAAGCGCCTTCAGCAACAGATGGGCGGAGCGAGAGTGCTCTTCAGTGGGCAGTGGTGTGTTTGGATTTGTAGTTTCCGGCACCTGAATCGGCAGGGAAAAAAAGAGGGGCCTGATTGGCCCCTCTTCTTTATTGAATCGCATCGAATCCAGGTTAGGAGCAGGGTGCCAACTCACCATCGTGGGCGTGTGCGTCGGCGGCTGGTGCAAGTTGTTTGTGCAGGCAGGCCATTCCCGCGTCGATCGCGTGGCCGTCCACTTCCAAAAGTTTCGCGTTTCGTACCTTGGCTTTTAGAACGGCGGCAGCCGTTTCCCGCGGCAGCGTGTGGGTCAATTCCAGCAGAGCGCCGAGCATGACCATGTTGGTGGCTTTGGTTGTGCCGAGACCGTCGGCAATTTCCGAAGCGGGCACGCAGTAGATCTTCGCCTCGCCCGGCGCGAATCCAGCAGGCAGCTTATCGCTGTTATAAAGGATCGCGCCGTGCGGCCCCACCATCTTCGTGAATTTGTGCAAAGAAGGCTCGTTCATCGCTATAAGCACATCCGGATGCTCAATGACCGGCGAGCCGACCCGCTCACTGGAGAGGCAGACGTGGCAATGGGCGCTTCCGCTGCGCATCTCCGGTCCATAGGACGGCAACCAGCTCACCTCGCGCCCTTCCCGCATGCCCATTTCCGCCAGGATTTGTCCCAGCAGGAGCACACCTTGCCCGCCGAAGCCGGCAATCTTCACGGTCAGATTCGGGTGGGGTTCCGTTGTGGCCATGGGACGCGGTACGCCTTCTTGCGGCCGATCCAGGCCAAGAAGCTTCGTTACCGTGGTCTGTGCCACGGCGTCCGCCACCGGCGTGAGCTTGCGATCGCGATAAACACCCAGCGGGAAGACCGCCAGCATCTTTTCCTCGATCCACTTACGCGCTTCCTGGGGCGTCATTTTCCAAATCGTCGGGCAGGGTGAAAGAATCTCGACGAAGCTGAAGCCCGCGCCTTCTCGCTGCAACTCCAAAGCCTTGCGCACGGCCTTCCGCGCTTTCATGATGTTCTTGTTATCGGAGAGAGCAACGCGTTCGATGTAGACCGGTGCTTCCAGCGTGGCCAGCAACTCGGATACGTGCAACGGATATCCTTCGTTGGAGGGGCGGCGTCCCCAGGGAGACGTGGTGCTGGACTGGCCTACGAGCGTAGTCGGAGCCATCTGCCCGCCGGTCATGCCGTAAATGGCGTTGTTCACAAAAAAGATGGTGATCTTTTCGCCGCGATTGGCTGCGTGAATGATTTCGGCTGTGCCGATGGCCGCCAGGTCGCCGTCGCCCTGATACCCAATCACCATGCTCTCCGGGTTCGAGCGCTTTACCGCCGTGGCCACGGCAGGCACTCGCCCGTGAGCGGCCTGCACATTTCCCATATCGAAGTAGTAGTAAGCAAATACGGAGCAGCCAACCGGGCTGACAAAGATAGAGCGATCCTGGACGCCCATGTCCGCGATGGCTTCCGCAATTAGCTTGTGCACCACGCCGTGTCCGCAGCCCGGGCAGTAGTGCGTCTGGTGCTGCAACTCCGATTTCCGCTCGTACTTGTCATAAAAAACCGGTGACTTCGACTCAATCACTTGATATTCATCCACAGCGTCACCTCGTCAGATTCGCAAAGCTCAAACGCCCCACTCGGCGGTCATGCCCATGCGTTCCAGCAATTCCTTGCAAACTTCATCGGCCATCGGGACGTTGCCGCCCGCCCGGCCAAAGAACTCGACATCCACTCTGCCATCCAGCGCCAGGCGCACATCTTCGACCATCTGGCCCGTGCTCATTTCCACCACCAGCACCATTTGGGCTCGCCTCGCGGCATAGCGCAACGCTTCCGAAGGGAAGGGCCACACGGTAATCGGGCGGAACAGTCCCGCGCGGATGCCTTCCTTGCGCAGCATATCCACCACGGAACGCAGCACCCGCGAAGTTATGCCGTAACCCACCAAGAGCACTTCCGGATCATCCGCGCGATACAACTCGTGCCGCGCTTCCAGTTCCGCGGCTTTCTTGTACTTTGCTTCCAGCTTGCGGACGTGCGCTTCCAATTCGTCGGGTTCCAGATATATGGAAGAGATGAGGTTTTTGCGGGTCTCCCGCGTGCCTATTACAGCCCAAGACTTCTCGGGTGGTATCGTTTCGTCGTCCAGGAGTTCCAGAGGTTCCATCATCTGGCCAATGAATCCATCGGTGAGCACCACGGCGGGATTACGGTAACGGTCCGCCAGGTCAAATGCGAGCCTGGTAAGGTCCGCCATCTCTTGAACGGAAGCGGGCGCCACCACGATGTTCTTGTAGTTGCCGTGTCCACCCCCCTTCACGACCGCGAAATAGTCGCTTTGTTCCGGCGCGATGTTGCCCAGTCCCGGCCCGCCGCGCACAACATCCACAATGACGCAGGGCAGTTCAGAACCTGCGAGGTACGAAATGCCCTCCTGCATCAGACTCAAGCCAGGTCCGGAAGACGCAGTCATCACGCGCTTTCCCGCGGAAGCGGCGCCATAAACCATATTGATGGCGGCAACTTCGCTCTCTGCCTGCAGAAAGGTTCCGCCAACTTGCGGCATGTACTCGGCCGCCGCTTCGGCAATTTCACTCGCCGGCGTGATGGGGTAGCCGTAATACGAGCGGCAGCCCGCCAGCAACGCGCCTTTTACGATTGCTACATTGCCTTTACAAAGTTGCCGCATGACTTCCCTCCATCAGTGGTTGCGCCACTTTGGGCACGATCAGCCGGTACACCGTAATTGCTCCGGGCTCAGGGCAAACATAGAAGCAGATGCCGCAACCCGAGCATTTTTCCCCCGTGTAGCGCGCCGGATGCACGCCATAAGCATTCAATCCCGGCAGCAGTTCCAGGCATTTGGGCGGGCACGCGTCCACACAAACGCCGCAGCCTTTGCATTCTTCCGTATCAATTGTGACTTTGCCTCTTGCCTGTGCCATGGGTCAGTTCTCCTGAAGCGCGGGGCGTTGCAGCCACCGCGTCTTCTCGCAAAACGCGAACAGTTCTTCCCGGAATTTCGGGTGGGCAATTTCGATGAGTGCTTCGGCGCGCTGACGAATGGTGCGCCCGTGAAGATAAGCCACGCCGAATTCAGTTACGACGTAATGAACGGAGCCGCGAGAGGTGACCACACCGGCGCCGGGATCCAGCATGGGCACGATTCGTGAGATGGTGTCATCCTTGGCCGTGGCAGGCAGCGCGATGATGGGCTTACCGCCCTTGCAGTGGGACGCCCCGCGAATGAAATCCACCTGGCCGCCGATGCCGCTATAGAAATAGGTGCCAATGGAATCGGCACAAACCTGACCGGTAATGTCCACCTGCACTCCCGAATTGACCGCGGCCATTTTGTAATTCTGGGAGATGACATAGGGGTCGTTGGTGTACTTGCTGGGATGAAATTCAAACTGAGGATTGTTGTTCACGTAATCGAAGAGTTTCTTGGAGCCCAGTACGAATCCTAATACAATTTTGCGCGGATGGATGGTCTTTCGGCTTCCATTGATCACACCCGACTCGATCAGCGGGATGGCCAGATCGCTCAACATTTCCGTATGCACGCCGAGATCGCGGTGATCTTTGAGTTCGAGCAGCACCGCATTGGGGATCGAGCCGATGCCAAGTTGCAATGTGGCGCCATCTTCGATTAATCCGGCCACGTTTTTCCCGATGTCCCGGTGGACCTGGGTCACTTCGATGTGCCGCAATTCACACAGCGGCCGCGACACTTCCACCACCGAATCAATTTCGTTCACGTGGATGAAGCAATCGCCAAAGGTGCGCGGCATCTGATCGTTCACCTGCGCGACAACGATCTTGGCGTTTCGCGCGGCACTCAGCGTGGCTTCCACACCCACGCCGAAACAGCAGAACCCGTGAGCATCCGGCGGCGTTACTTGAATCAGTGCCACGTCGATGGGCATCTGCCCGTTCTCGAACATTTCCTCAACCTGGCTCAGGAACACCGGCGTGTAATCCGCGCGTCCTTCATTCACAGCCTGACGGACATTGCCGCCAATGAACATGGCGTTATGGCGGAAATGACCTTCCATCTGCGGCGCGATGTAGTCGGCGCGCCCCGTGGTCAACAGGTGCACGATCTCGACGTTCTTGACGAACGGTCCCCGGGCCATCAGCGCTTCCACGAGGGTCTCGGGTTCGGCGCATCCGGGATGAATGTAGACGCGCATGTTGGACTGAATGCATTGGACTGCTTCGTTGGGTTGCATCACCTTGCGGCGATAATCTTCTTGCCAGGTCATAGCGCCTCTCCGCAGTATGTTCGGCGTTGCCACGGCTCGCAGAGCTCCACTGGCCGCAAACCGTAAGCCACAGGGGTGCACAGGCCGGGTACAAAACACCTTCGCATCCGGATGGAACACAAGGGCTTAGGGGATAGTTCGGGGCTGTGGATATCCGTGAGGAGCAGGTGCACGGGAACGGACCAGTACGCTAGCGGCGCCACAAAGGTCGCCTCCACAGTCAAGGAAGCAAGGGGCGTACCAGAACGGGTGCGCGGGCCGATTTCCAGGCTCCTGTAAAGAAAGAACTTATATCCAGCCTTAGTTTTGCTTATACCTCGAATTGTGGCATTTGCCCCACTCCCTGCTTGCCTTTGCGTTCTTTTGCTCAGACCGTCCGGGTAACCCATTTCCCGCCTTTAGGTAGCTCACACTCCAATTTCCACTTGTTTTCCACAGCCATCCGTTCCGCGGCCAGTTTCCTGCCGTGAAACAGCTTCGTCATATTTTGCCTCAGCCGTGCATGCACGGGGGTATGCTGAATCTGCTGCCTGCAAAGGGACAGTCCATGAAAACTCTCCGAGTCCTTGTAGCGTTGATGACTAACGACAACGACTACCAGATCGAACAAGCCAATTCCGCCACACAAGCCGCTGGCAAGCTCGGTATCGAAGCGAAAATTGTTTATGCGGATAACGACGCGATCAATCAAAGCACGCAAATTCTGAAAGCCATTCAAGCCGTTCCCGAGGAACGCCCTGATGCAGTCATCTTTGAACCCGCGGGCGGAACGGCGCTGCCGCAAGTCGCGCGTGCCGCTGCCATGGCCGGTGTGGGTTGGGTGGTAATGAACCGCGAAGCCAGCTACGTTCCCGAACTTCGCCAGACCTGCAAGTCTCCAGTCTTCGCGTTGAGTTCGGACCATCTGGAAACGGGCCGCATTCAGGGGCGGCAATTCGCTGCCCTGCTCCCCAGCGGAGGTTCTGTTCTTCACATTCAAGGACCTTCGGAGAATTCCGTTGCCAAGGAACGTTTGTTGGGAATGATGGAAGTGAAGCCATCCAACATTCACCTGATCACGTTGAAAGGGCAATGGACGGAAGAGAGCGCCCAGCGCGCCGTGCGCTCCTGGCTAAAGCTCTCCACTTCACAGAAGTCACATATTGATCTGGTCGGCTCGCAGAACGACGCCATGGCCATCGGCGTGCGCAAAATCTTTCAGGAAATTCCTGACGAAGCGGAACGTGAGCGCTGGTTGAGTCTTCCCTTCACGGGGTGCGATGGACTTCCGAAGACCGGGCAGTCCTGGGTCCGCAGCGGCATCCTCGCTGCGACGATCTACCTGCCCCCGCTGGCGGGCCAGGCGATTGAATTGCTCTCTGACGCATACCAACACGGAAAGATTCCTCCGGAACGCGTGTTGGTGGCCCCTACTTCCGTGCCGGCACTGGAATCTTTGCGCGCCTTGCGGGCCTGATCGATCCCAGTCTCTCCGGTGGTCTCAATGGGTCGACGCAACACTCAGTTCGAACCCAACTTGCATTGATAACAAAACCTAAATCCCTAGTTAGGGCTAGATCAGCCGGAACACAACCCTGGC
>CAYOOS010000013.1:0-7841 GCA_964405585.1 uncultured Acidobacteriaceae bacterium
TCGCCGGACCACCGCACCGAATAATTCTCGGAAGGGACACCGGGAGCGGGCGAGACGTTGTTCCATTCAAAGTCGAGAGCAGCATCGACTCGGGTATGAGTAGCCTCGCCGGAAAGATTTGTGTTGGAGAAGTATTCCGCTTTAAGTCCGGGTCTTGAATCGTTGGCTCCCGTGCGAAGCACGGAGGCAGGGACGGGGAGAGGTCTAGTTTCAGTAATTGGTGCGCCAACAGAATAAGAAATTCTGGCATTCGGAAACCGATTGCGTATGCCCGTCAGAATGGTGGTGTAGCGAGAGGGGTTGCCGTTGTAATTGCCGAGGAGGGCGTCGAGAGAGTCGGCTGTGGGTCCGATAACCGCGATGGATCTAATCGAGGACTTAAGCGGCAGAGTATTGCGCTCATTCTTCAGAAGCACGATGGATTCGCGAGCAGTTTCCAGAGCAAGCTGGCGATGCGCGGGCGTATCCACATCGGCCAGGGACAGCTTTGACCAGGGCACACGATCCGCGGGATCAAACATGCCCAGGCGAAACCGCGCTTCAAAGAGGCGTTTGACGGCGCGATCAATGTCTTCAGGATCGATCATCCGGTCCGCAAGGGCATTCTCCAGAATCTTGAATTGTGGGCCGCAAGAAAGATCCGTGCCGGCTTTCACCGAAAGCGCGGCGGCCTGATCAAGCGACATCACGTAACCGTGGCCCTGGTAGAGATCGTCGATGGCCCAGCAATCGGAGACGACGTAACCGCGAAAGCCCCACTGTTTGCGCAGCAGATCAAAAAGAAGGTGGTTCGCGCAGGAAGGTTCGTCGCGGACGGCGTTATACGCGCACATAACGGAATCGGCATGGCCTTCGACGACCGTCGCGCGAAACGCGGGCGTGTATGTGTCGTACAGATCGTGCAAAGAAACGGAAGCATCGAAGCGATGCCGCAGGGATTCGGGGCCGCTGTGAACCGCGTAGTGCTTGGGCGTGGCTACAACCTTCAGATAATTCGGGTCGTTGCCTTGCAGGCCGGTAACGAAGGCGACGCCGAGACGGCCAGTTAGAAAAGGATCTTCGCCATACGTCTCCTGGCCCCGGCCCCAGCGCGGATCGCGAAAAATGTTGATATTGGGAGACCAAAACGTGAGGCCAAAATATCGCCCAGTATTGTTGTGCTGAATGGCATCGTTGTATTTGCCGCGAGCCTCTGTCGAGATGACATCCGCAATGCGGTGGAGCAAATCGCTGTCCCACGTGGCTGCAAGCCCAATCGCCTGCGGGAAAACGGTTGCCGTCCCCGAGCGCGCAACTCCATGGAGGCCTTCGTTCCACCAGTTGTAGGCCGGAATATTCAGCCGGGGTATAGCCGGAGCCACGTCCTGCATTTGCGCGATCTTCTCTTCCATCGTGAGGCGAGAGACGAGGTCGTTGACGCGCTGCTCGATTGGAATCGTGGGGTCGAGGTATGGGGCGGTGGATTGCGCCAGGGAGAGAATTGGGAATAGCAGCAAAGCAAGGAATATCAGAATGGGCTTGTTCACGGCCGAATTGTCGCGCAGTGAAGTTGGTCTTTCAAGATATAAAGCGGGAAGGCGTGGCTCCCACCATCTGCCAATACTTTTCCAATGAAATCCTAACCGTGAAAGTCCGCAGATTTTGCCTGCGTGCGCTGTGTCTTCACAACCTCGCTTAAAAGGAACAGGTCCGTGAGCAGCGCGCGGAGGTGGATGGACGCGTTGAGATTATCGATCAATTGGGAACTGATCGCGGGTTGCGCCTGCACCAGTTCCAAGGCAGCGAGAGAATCCTTGGCGTCCCGTTCAAGCACCGCAAAGAATGCTTGACCGCGATCGTCCGGTTTGCGGCGTTCTGGTTCCGACGCTGTTCTACAGATCTCAGCCACACTGGAAATCGCTCTTACGGCGCGGCCCAAGTAGTCGCGGATTTGTCCACCGGACTGGCTGCCTTTGTCACTCGGAAGCCCTTGCGCTGCATAGGCCAACATGAACTCGTAGCATTCTTCGATCGTTTCGCAGTGATCGGAGAGTTCAGCCAGCATCGGTCAACCCCTCCGCGTTTGCTCCCTGCGATCGCTCGGATGGCACGGCAGCCTCAATCGGCCATCGTGCCGGATCGTGTTCTTTCAGATAAAAATCGCGGCTCATCCAGCCATAGATCATCGATTTCGTGATGGCACGCTTTTCCGGGCGAAGCCCAAAGTAGACATGCATCATGATTAATGTGATTAGTCCGACCCCCGCCAGTCCGTGCAGAACGTACATCATGCCCCACGTCATGTCGCTGAACAGGTACGGATTACGCGGGAAAAAGATCGTGCGCACGCGAGACATCATGAACACACCGTTAACAATCGCAGACAGGCCTGTGGCAATGATGGCGCCGTGGTAGAGCTTGTTCTCCAAAGGATACTTGGCAAATCGGTCCGGTGGCGGCGCGGCTTTCCGGAAAAAGCGAAGTACCCTTCTCTCTGCGTCCCGCACGTCGATCTTGTCCGGCCAAATCGACCAGAAGTCCATGAAGAAAGATGCGTGAATCACGTGAAAGAGAATCGAACAGGTGAGAACGGCTCCCGCGATCCAGTGATAGGTCACCCAATCAAATCGAATACCTACCTTCGGCAGGAAGGCGGTAAACAGCAAGGTAAACATGGAGGCTGCCATAATCCAGTGAAACAGCCGCGCGGTCAGCGAGTGCCGGGGCACACGTTCAGGGATGCGCGCGGCGATCAAAGGCGAATCACTGGTCGCAAACTCCTTGCTTCTGGCGAAATAGCGCAGGTAGGTGGCATGGACGATGAAGAAAAGCAGTCCCGCGATCAGCGCCACCCAGATCAGAAACCACGCAATATGGATGGGGACATTCTGCCCCCAAGGATTTCTGGCCCACTCTAGGAAGCCCATGTTGCCTCCTGCACTCCTCCAATTGCGCGCTTCACCAGGTTTCTCATCAGCGGAATCTTGTATGCGTTGAATTGCAAGGGGACAGCTCCCTGCACCGCCAGTTTCCCCGCCATTTCTCCGGTCGCAGCATTCGCCGGTTTGCCGCGCACAGCGTCTTCGACAGCTCTTAACCGCAGTGGCCGAGCGGCCGCACCGTTCACCGCGATGCGGATTCGTTCGATGCTGCTTCCGGAAATCGCCATGGCAGAAGCCACATTTAGAAGTGGAAAATCCCACACGTTCCGGTCTCGCACTTTTTCAAAGTAGAATTTCGCGCCAGCCCATGTGGAAGGAATCCGAATGGACGTGAGCAGGTCTCCCGGCTGCAGGATGTGCAAGCGCGTGATATCAATGTCCGGACCGATGAAGTAGTCCTCGGCATCCACAATGCGTTCGCCCTTCGCAGTGCGGATCACGAATTTGGCGTCCAGCGCAATTAGAGCCGGCGCCGTGTCCGAAGGATTCACCGCCACGCAGCGTTCCGCGTGGAGAATCGCGTGCTCGCGGTTGCGCCCCTCTGGCGTATCGGCATAACAGATATTTCCGCCCGCACGATAGCAAGGCCAACCGGCGCGGTAATACCAGCAGCGCGCGTCTTGCGAGACGTTGCCGCCGATCGTGCCCTGATTACGGATTTGCGGCGAGGCCACCAACTCCGCGCTCTCCGCCAGCAGTTTGTACTTCTCCCGGATGACGGGATGCTGAACCACTTCCGTAAGCGTGGTCATCGCGCCGATTTCAATGCCGTCCGCGGCGGCGCGAACTCCCTTGAGTTCGGCGATCCCGCTCAAATCGACCACCACTTTCGGCTTCTTGATGCGGTCCTTGAGCCAGTCGAAGCTATCCATTCCTCCGGCCAGCACCCAGGCATCGCCTCCCTGCCGCTCCAACAGCTTTTGCGCGTCGGTGATCGAGTTCGGCTGAAGCAGCTCAAAAGCTGGCATGACATCTCGGATTACAGCCATGGTCTCTCCTTTCGCGTCTCCTTTATATATGTGCCATCAGGGGATGTTGCACCGGCCGCCCCGCTTCCAACGAAGTCAGAATGGTGTCCGCGTTTACCGGTGCGCGCCGAAAGATCTCGTCACCCAAAGCGTCAGAGAGTGCGTTCAATATGGACGCGCAACCGCCTCCAACCGGCGGTTCGCCAACGCCACGAGCGCCCACCGGCGTTTCCGGATCCGGAATATCCAGCGCGGCCCACTGCATATTTACCGGCACATCCAGAATCGTTGGCGGCTTGCTCTGGCTAAACCGCGTCGAGAGCATGGCGCCATACTGCGGATCGAATACCCACTTCTGGCCAATCGCATGTCCGATGCCCAGTACGGACCGGCCCAGGACTTGGCCGCCCAGCGCGCGTGGATGAATCACCGTGCCAACATCGGCGTAGGCGAGATAATCCACGATGTAATACTTCCCCGTTTCCACGTCAACTTCGACCTCGGCAAAGCTAGCCACATAAGAAAATGTCGAGCCGTCCCGAGGGTAATTGTCTTTTGCCGCCGCCAGCAATCCTTGCCCGGCAAGTTGTGCCACAGACGCCTTCGTCACTTTGTTGAGATCGGGCGACACTTCATGGCCATCGTAGATTCCGCCCAGTTGAATCGCGTGGTTCGCGGCCTGCGCCAGCGTCATGCCGGCTCCCCCACCCTTGCGGAATACACGCTCGTTCGCGACTTCGTAATTCTCCGGCTTGCCTCCAAGTTTCTTGGCCGCAATCTCCTGAAGTTTTTTCCGGGCATCCATGGCGGTCGCGTGTGCTGCGCGCGTCATCGCGTGCGTCGTCTGACTCCCGCCCGAAACACAGGTAAAGGGAAGGTTCTGCGACGAATCGCCCCAGGTGATGTCGCACTTCTCCCAAGGCACTCCCAGAACTTCAGCTGCAACGCGGTGAACATCAATCACCGACTCCGTTCCCAAGTTGCCGATTCCGGAGAGGATGGACACGCGGCCGTCCGGCTTAATGATCAGAATTCCATCGAACCCCGTCGTGCCGCCAACATAACAACTAAGCGATACGCCGACCCCGCGCACCTTGGAACCAATGCGCTTCGGAGTGCGCGCAACACGTTCGCTCCACTTGAACTGTTCCGCACCACGGTCCAGCGCTTCCTTTAGGAACGCACTCGTCGCATAAGGCCGCTTGCCGCCTTGCCCCACCGGTCCAAATGACGCTTTGCCTTCCGGACAATTGATTCGGCGGATGGCCACTTGGTCGAGCCCGAGCTTACGCGCGGCTTTGGCAATCACCGGTTCCATAATCACGATCCCCTGCATCCCGCCGGGGGAACTCTGCGCACTTCTGGGCGGCGTGTTCGTCAGCAATGTGGCTCCGCGCCAGCGCATGGCTTGCGGTTGATAGAGGAGAGAAACGATACGACCTGAGGAGAAGGCATCGCCAACGGCGTCATAGGGACCAGTATTCGCGATCACGAACATGTCGAGCGCGATAATCCGGCCATCTTTGGAAAAACCGGCCTTCATGCGCCCCATCATGCTGGGCCGCGCACGGCCAATGAAGGTCTCTTCCTCGCGGCTGATCCGCATCATCACCGGGGCGTTGGCCTTCTTTGACAGCAGCGCAGGAACTACCAGCGTGACGCCTCCCGTGATCTTGCTTCCGAACCCGCCTCCGGTGTACGCGCTCAACAACACAACTTTGCTGGGATCGATGTTCAACCATCTGGCGATCGCGGGGACGGTCTGCGCAGTGCTCTGCGTTCCGGTGTGAACATATACCTTTCCGTTCTGCCAATACGCCATCGCGCTGCGCGTTTCCAGCGTCTGGTGGCTCGTATCCGGCGTGACGAACGTTTCATCCAGCACCAACGCCGCACTCCGGAAGCCCGCTTCCAGGTCACCATAGGACCATTCGTCGGGCGTTTTTCCCATCGGAAGGCGCCCTTCCTTCTCTTCGGCGAACTCCGCCTTGCTCCACTTGAGCGCTCCGATGATTGGTGGTTGCGGAGGCGGAGGAGGAGCTCCCGCCACGGGCGCGGGTGCTGGAGGGCGCACCCAGATATTTCCTTCGATTCTGGCGTTTGGGCCGCCGGGCCGCAGAGTTTCCAGGGGATCAAGAACGAAGGGAAGCGGCTCAAACTCGATGCGAATCCTCTCAATTGCCTCTGCGGCAGTGAGTTCGTCAACCGCGGCCACGGCAAGAATCGGTTCACCCTGGTAGAGCGGTTCCATGGTGAGTGCTTTCTCACTCTTTAGATTGGCGCGGATGACCGTGCCGTTGTCGGTGAGGGAGTCGGCAGGAGGCGGAAGCTCGTCGGCCGTAAGAATCGCCTTCACACCGGGCATGGCGAGTGCCTTGCGCAGATCCAGGTGCTTAACCCGCGCATGCGGCAAGGGGCTCAGGAGCAGTTTGCAGAACAGCATTCCTTCGGCGTGATAGTCTTCGGCGTATTTTGCCTGGCCGGTCACTTTCGCATAGAGGTCGGCGGTCTCGTAGTCCTTGCCGATTAACTTGTGCCCGGCTCCATACACGCGTGGCGTTGCACCACCAGTCGATGCGGCAGATTTGGTTTCGTTCTTAGGCATGGCTGGCCCTCCTCATGTTCTCCGCTCCACGCATTAATGACGTCAGTATCTTGTCGTAGTCCTGGCACCGGCACAGATTTCCCGACACGCCTTGCGCCAGTTCGCTCCGCGTTGGATTGGGGTTTGTCTTCAGGAATCCCACCGACGCCATGACGAATCCCGGCATGCAAAACGCGCACTGGAAGCCTTGTTCGTCAATCACGCCTTGCTGTACAGGGTGCAGGGTTCCGTCGGGGCTCGCCAGCCCTTCGATCGTCTGGACCTTTCTATCGCGCACGGTGTGCGTCAACACGGAACAGGCATAATGCGGCACGTCGTCGATCAAAACGGTGCAGGAGCCGCATTCGGCGCGATCGCATCCAAGCTTGGTGCCTGTGAGCCCCAATTTGTGGCGCAGTGTCCAGGCCAGCGTCTCCTGCTTCATGACGTCAACCCGCCGCAACTGGCCGTTCACATTGATCGTGAGGAGTCGCTCGCCCGTGCCACGCACGGATTGGCCTACCAGATTCGAGGCGCGGAAAAGATAACTTGCGGAGGAGACCGCAACGCCACCGACAATAACTCCCTTGATTAGGTCTCGTCTGGAAAGGGTGCTTGGCGGGGGCTCGACTTTCTCTTTGCCGTCGAAGTCACTCATATTTCGGTTCCTCCTCTAGCATCCAACCTGCTTGCGCGGAGCGCCTGTCGCGAACGGCGCATAATCAGAACTACATGGCTCTTCGCTCTGAAGTTTGTCAAGAACAATTGTCCCGTTCCCAGGCGCTATCTTTTTTAAGACGGCGCGCCGAATCAAAATGGGTACGATGTGTCTACTGGGGCTGAGGCGTCGCATTAAGAGCTTTCATGAAATCCACGATCGTCTGAGCCACAGCCTCATCGCCGATCGCGGTATTGATCATGGCCTGGTAAATGGCTCGGTTGGGCCATTCGACGCGAAAATATTTCTGGATGAAATCGGCGCGCTCCTGATCGACGGAATCCACAAGCTGCTCGGCTTCGCTCTCACTCTTACCGCGAGCCAACAAGCGCCGCAGCTTGTCTTCTCTCGGAGCGTAAAGGAACACTCGCAGCGTGTCCGGGCGGTTCCTGAGAAAAATCTGCGACCCCCTGCCAACGATGACGGAGTTTCCAATCTTCGCCGCGTTCTGCACCACGCGTTCTGTAATCTTAGAGATGCTCTCGCTGTCAACCACCTTGAGCTTGTGCGCGTTCAGGCTTCCTTCGTAGCTCCCGCGCAAAAAGGATTTGAACAGCCGGTAATAGAGAGGATCGGTGCGTTCCTCCCGAACTTCGACGACCGCCCTGGGGCATTCCGCAAGCCTCGCGATCTCTTCCGTCAAAAGCTGA
>CAYOOS010000013.1:7851-16559 GCA_964405585.1 uncultured Acidobacteriaceae bacterium
TGCGTTGCCAGCCGCTGAGCGATTTCGCCGCCGCCGCATCCGTATTCGCGTTCAATGGTTATGATGTTGATCATTTGTTTCAGGCCTCTGAAATCTGCCCCAATACATTGGATTCACAATTACTCCGCGATGGTTTGCCCGCCGCCAGGATCATTCTTCTTCAGCACAAAAGCCAAGCCGAACATGATTGCCGCCCCCACGGCCAGAACCATGAAGGTATCCACGTAGGCCAGGCTGGCCGCTTGTGCTTGCACGGATTGGTAGATCCTGGCGTACGCCTGCAAGCGCGCCTCATGCACGCCCAAGCCAGAATGAGCCAGGTACTGGGCAAGCCCGTTGACAGAGTTCTGAAAATTCGGATTGTCGGCTCTGATGTGCCCAACCAGAATCTGTTGATGGAATTGCGAGCGCCGCGCGATCAAAGTCGTCACCAGAGACGTTCCCACGCTGCTTCCCATATTGCGCATGAAATTCACAATTCCAGCAACCGTATTGTTCCGCTCCGGTGGAATTCCAATGTAAGCCACCAGCGTAATCGGCACGAAGAGAAATCCCAATCCAATCACCTGGGCGATGCGCAGCCACACGGCGGCGCTGAAGCTGATCTGCAGGTCAATGCGCTTCGTGGAATAGTACATGGCCACAGACAAAGCCAGCCATCCGAACGCAATCAGGTACCGCGCCTGGATCTTTGTTGTGAGTTTGCCCATGATGGGCATCTCGAAAAGCAATACAAGCCCCCCCGCGGAAAGCGCAAGCCCCGCCAACTGGGAAGTGTATCCAACAAGCGTCTGCAGAAATTGCGGCATCAGGACCAGGCTGCTGAACAACAAAATTCCCAATGTAAACATCATCAAGTTCGAACTGGCGAAGTTAAAGCTTCTAAACATTCGTACGTCGATGATCGGCGCCTTTTGAAACCATTCCCAGACGATCAGCGCAAGTAAACAAACTGTCGCGACGACGGCTAAAGTGGTAATGAAATGGGAACCGAACCAATCATCTTCCTGGCCCTTGTCGAGCAAAATCTGTAGCGCGCCGATACCGAGCGCAAGCAGCGCGATGCCCACATAGTCCAATCGGACGCCCGCTCTCTTGAGCCGGCTTAAATAAGGAGGATCTTCCACAAATCGGCGCACCAGAAACCACGTGGCGAGACCGACGGGGAGATTGATAAAAAAAATCCAGCGCCAGGAATAGTTGAAGGTGATCCATCCGCCCAGCGTCGGCCCGATGGTGGGCGCCATGATGGCCGTAATGCCGTACAGCGCGAACGCCAGTCCCCGCTGCTGCGGAGGAAAGGTATCTGCGAGAATGGCCTGTGCCATCGGCTGCAAACCACCGCCACCGGCGCCTTGCAGTACGCGGAAAAGAAGAAGAAACCCGAGGCTGGGGGCCAACCCGCAGAGCAAAGAGCTCACTGTAAAGATGGTCAAACAAGCCATGAAAAAACGCTTGCGCCCGAGCGCGCCCGCGAGCCAACCGCTGATGGGCAAGATGATCGCATTGGACACCAAATACGAAGTCAACACCCACGTACTCTGGTCATTGCTGGCGCCCAGATTTCCGGCCATGTAGGGTAGCGCCACGTTGGCGATGCTGGTGTCGAGCACCTCCATAAAAGCGGCCAGTGCCACGACAACGGCAATCAGCCAGGGGTTGAACCGGGGCCGCCAAACATCCTGGTCGAGTGTGAGTGTCGCGGCACTCATTGGAGGTATACGTCGGGCACCACGTTCATGCCGGGTCGCAGCCGGCGATCCCGGTTTTCCCCCGGTTCCAGAACGATTTTGACGGGAATTCTCTGGACAATTTTCACGTAATTGCCGGTGGCGTTCTCCGGTGGAAGCAAACTGAAGGTCGGGCCCGTCGCCCCCGCAATGCTGTCCACGCGGCCCTTTAAAATGCGCCCGCTCGAATCCACGTGGATCTCCGCTTTCTGCCCAACGCGCATGTGCTTCAGCTGAGTCTCTTTGAAATTGGCGGTGACCCAAACTTCATCGAGAGGCACGACGGTGAGGAGTTGTTGACCTGCTTGAATGTTCAGCCCGACGACAACGGTCTTGTTCACTTCCCCGCTGATCGGAGCAATAATTTTTGTGTATTGGAGATTAAGTTGGGCTTGTTCAAGTTGCGCCCGCTTTTGTTCCACGTCGGCGATTGCGGCCCGTACGCGAGCCTTGGTGGAAGACACCTGTTGCGGGCCAGTCTCCGCCGATTGGTGGTTGGCTGCTGCTTGCTCTAAACGGCTGTGCGCCTGCTCCACGAACTGTTGCGCAGCGGATTCATTGGCGCGGGCCGCTGCTACGGTTGCCGTGCTGGCTTTGGCCGCAGCCACCGCCTGATCGTAAATCTGGTCGGCCACCTCTCGCTTGTCCACCAGCAACTTGTAGCGGTGCAGATCGTCTTGCGCCTTTACATCGTTGGCTTCCGCCTGTTCCAGTTGGGCATGGGCAGCGGTCAATTGCCTCTCCGCTGCAATAATGCCGGCTTTGGCATTCTCAATATCCGATGCGGTGAACTTCAATTGACTGGTCGTGTTCACCGAAGTGATGGGCACCGTGATATTCAGCGATTGCGCCGTCGCTTCGGCGCTCGCCAGATTGGCTTGCGCCTGCGCCACGGCAACCTCATAGTCTTTGGGGTCAATCTCCACCAGCACAGTTCCTTGCTGTACCCACTGGTTGTCGTCAACATTCACTTTAATCACGTAACCCGAAATGCGCGCGCTGACGGGATAAAGGTGCACATCCGCCTGCGCATCATCGGTGGATTCGTAGCTGTTTAAATAGCGCCACAAGAATACCCCGCCAACGACCAGCACCAGGACGACGGCCAGGATCACGATCCTCCTGCGGGCTTTCGGACTCACGTACAATCTCGGCGCAAACTTCCTGTCCGTTGACGCCGGTGGATTAACGGCGGGTCTGTCACCCCCACTGGGCACCGAACGGGTTGGGTTCTCTTCCGCCATGTTTATTTTCCTTTGAAGTATTCCTTGACGCCCGCTTCCGCGATGCCCAGGGCGCGAACCATCGAGATTTTCGCAAAATTGTAGCTGTACAGGCTGGAGATGTACTGCTCGTGCGCGCTCGCAACGGCTTCTTGCGATTGCACCACTTCCACCGTATCGGTGACACCTGCGCTGAAACGATCGCGCGATTGCACCAGCGTTTCTTCCGCCAAGTCAATATTGCTCCGCGCCACATTCACCAGATCCGCGGAGGACTGCAGATTCAGCAGCGCGGTGCGAATGTCAGAATCGATTTGCGCCCGCAGATTGTCCAGTCGTTCCCGCGCCTGCTGCAGCCGTGCATCCGCCTGCAAAATGTCGGCATGCACACGGTTGCCCTGAAAGATGGGAATCGACAGCGTTCCGCGCACGTCGAACACCTGTGTCGCCGTTGAGGGATGCGCGCCGCCCGCGCCATAGTCCGCATTAAACGAAAGTGACGGGAAATAGCCCGCCACCGCCGCCTTGCGCGAAAATTCCGCGGCGCGCACATCGGTCATGGCCGCCAGGTAATCGGAGCGCGCGGCGTAGGCGCGTTTCAGGGCTTCCTCGATCGTGATGCCCTCGATGGGACGATCAGGCGAATTGTCGGCGAATGCGAACTCTTGTGCGGGATCCAGGCCAATCACCCGCCCTACGGTTAATTTCTGGATGGCGAAATTGTTCTTCGCCTGAATCAACTGCTGTTGCCGGGTCTGGAGTTCCACCTTGGCGCGCAGCCCGTCGATCTCCGGCGAAGTTCCTGCATTCACCTGGTCGGTCGCTTGATCGTAAAGCGCTTTCGCCGTCTCCACTTGCGCTTCCGCCGTTTGGATGCGGGCCTGGTCGGCGATGGCTTGCAGATAAACGTAGCCAACCGCGAGGACGACCAGATCGCGCGCATCTTTGAACGTGTACTCGGCCGACTTGAGGTTTTGGCTGGCCGCGCGGGTATTGTTGATCAGCTTCGAATCGAACAGAGACTGCGCCACGGATACACGTGCGTCAAAATAAGAAAAAGGGCCAATGGACGGCGGAAGGGTCGCTCCTCCCAAACTCGTGAAACCCAGTTCCGCAAGATTGACCTTCTCGGCCGCAATGGCAGGGGATGCTGTCACTTGTGGCAGGAGAGCGCTCAATTGTTCCCAGCGTTGCCCGCGCGCCGAACGAGTATTCGCATCGGAAAGCAGGAGTCCCAGGTTTTGCTTCAATCCCCGGTCGATGGCTTCCTGCAACGAAAGCTGCAGAACTCCGGGGATCAATTTCCCCGGCGTGCTTCCCGAAAACGGGCTTACTCCTTGTGTGCCAGGAATGGGTTGGCCCGGAGTGCTCGCCGGTGTTGTTGGTTCTTGCGCACCGATTATCGTCGGTCTGCAAAGCAGGAGTCCGGCCAGCAGCAACTTGCACCCGCGTCCGCGATTGAGTCTCAAGGGAGTCCCCTCCTCATTTGAGTCGCTGTTCGTTACTGAACACAGTTTGTCGTGATTCCGGTGAAATCCAGATTTACATGAATCCTAGATGTGCGGATAGCCTGCGAAGTTACACCCAGAATGCCCACAAACTCGACGTTTGGGCATCAGCAATGGCCTTTTGTCGGTGGCGAAGGTACTAGGAATAGGTCTCGAACTTGTCGGCTTGACTGTGCGCCAAACACGCATCGGGCGCAATCTGGCCCGTCTGACTTAAATCAGCAGTCCTGAGATAGGCCACTGGCGACATCGTGGCGTGATCCGCAACAACACTGGGTACCAGTAATTAGTGTATAAACTACGGTTTAATATTAACTATTTGTGAAAGAGAATATTGGTGGAGCCGATGGGATTCGAACCCACGACCTCCTCGATGCCATCGAGGCGCGCTCCCAACTGCGCCACGGCCCCACCGGAGGAACTTCACAAAGTTTACCACAAATCCGCACGAGTCCCGCGTGTCGGCTAAAACCGCACGCCGCCGGTTGGCAATATTTCAGGTTTTTCATCGCGGGAAACGCCGGGGTTCCAGTAGAATGCTGGCATCATGGCAAAACTCACTTTTCTGGGCGCAGCAGGTTGCGTAACGGGATCAAAATATCTGGTGGAAGCCGCCGGCAAGAAATTGCTGGTGGATTGCGGCCTGTTTCAAGGCACCGATGACCTGAAGGAGCGCAATTGGAATCCACTTCCTGTGGATATGAACTCCATCACCTATGCCATCCTGACGCACGCGCATCTGGATCATACGGGATGGTTGCCCGTGCTGGTGCGCGACGGCTATCGCAAAACGATCTTCGCCAATCCGGCGACCATCGAATTGACGGAACTCCTGCTGAGAGATTCCGGCCACCTCCAGGAAGAAGAAACCGCGGACGCACTCAAGCACAATTGGAGCAAGCACGCACACCCCAAGGCGCTTTACACCTCGCAAGACGTTGACCCGGTGTTGCGGCTACTGAAGCCCATGCCGCGCAATGGTGGTTTCGACATCTCGCCGGAATTTCATGTGGAGTCCTACGACGCGGGACACATTCTCGGCTCTTCCAGCCTGGAATTGACCATCACGGAGAACGGCAAGAAGATCGTCGTCGTGTTTTCCGGGGACGTAGGCCGCTACGACCAGCCGATCCTAAATGATCCCGTCACGCCCGTAACAAAGCAGATTGATGTGCTCCTCTGTGAATCCACGTACGGCGACCGCGAGCACGAAGCGGGCGATCCATTGGCGCTGCTGGGCGACATCGTAAATCGCGTGGTGAAGCGCGGTGGCTCCATCGTCATTCCCGCGTTTGCGATTGGGCGCACGCAGACCTTCATGTATTACCTGCATCAACTGGAGAATTTGCAGCGCATCCCCAAGGTTCCTGTCTACGTGGATAGCCCGATGGCTCTCAGCGCAACGGATCTCTACCTGAAGCACAAGGAGGATCACGACCTACTCTTCGCGCGCGACGAACAGAACGGCGGCGATCCTCTGAGCGTGCACGAATTCCACCTGACACGCACCACGGAGGAGTCCAAGCAGATCAACAATGTGAAGACGCCGTGCATCATCATCTCGGCGAGCGGCATGGTGACGGGCGGACGCGTGCTCCACCACCTGGCGCAGCGTCTGGGTGATGCGCGCAACGCCGTGATCCTGGGGGGATTTCAAGCCGAGGGAACGCGGGGGCGGGCTTTACAGGAGGGCGCAAAAGCCCTGAGCTTGTTCGGCCAGGCCGTTCCCGTCCTGGCGGAAATCGTGGAAATGGGACAGTTTTCCGCGCACGCCGGCAAGAGCGAGTTGCTGCGTTGGTTGACGGCGTTGCAGGTTCCCCCAAAGCAGGTCTACCTGACCCACGGCGAACCCGCTGCAGCCCAATCGTTGCAACAGGCAATTACAGAGAAGTTCCGCTGGAAAGCCTCCGTGGCCCGCTATCTGGATACGGTGGATGTGGGGTAAAAAGGTACGCGGGAACTTTTTGGTACATCCCCTGGGGTAGGAACGGGAAAGCGTACGCGGCCGTAAGACTTTCCTTCAAGAGCGCAAACTATTTTCAAAGGGTGAGAAACATTTCAGGGTGTAGCTTCGTCTATACCTGCAAGACCACTCGCGGGGTAGGAAGCTAACCACCACAGGGCAACCGACCGATAGCTTCCTACCCCTAAACTACTCAAGGCCAATAAACGCGGAAGAAGGTGTGATTACCTCCCCGCGAGATGCGCGCTACGATACAGCCAAAACGGCACGTTTGGTAGGGGTATTTTCCGGCATGGCCGGAATTTCGGTCAGTTTCAGCCCTGCCACGAACATGGGCGTGGGGGCAACACGTCCCCAGCGGTTTAGCTCCCAACGCGCGCGAAGGAAACGAACTTCGGGGCGCAGCGAGAGATCCAACACCATTTTGGTAGTGCCGCGATAAAACTGCTGCGGAATCTTCAAGTACGGCTTCTTGCCAAACTCCTGCCCGTCCGCGGAACCCCACAGCGACACATCCAGGGACTCCTGCTCAATCTGATCGGTAACGCTAAGCTCGCATAGAAACGTACGCGTGGCGGTGACAGAGATATCAACGGCCTGGCCATCGGCGTTGGATTCCAGCTTGGTTTGCGGCGGAATGATGGAAAGTTCCAGTGGCACGGTAGGGTTCCCTCTCGTTACAGTGAGATTTTAGCACAAGGAGAAACAGCGCACCGCGTGAGCTTTCTGAACGAGCATTGGATGCTCTTCCGGTTGCTCCAAGCCTGTCACGCAAGCGGTCTGTGAAAAACGTCGAGCAAGTTTCGCGAAGAATCCCTCACCCTATCCTGAATGAAAACTCATTAAGAAAATCAAATGAAGCATCCTCCGTCTGACTCTGGCGCTGAGCTACAGGCCTGCCGACGCCGCTTTGGCCGGATCGATTGTGCCTTTTGTCTGCGGACATGCGCCAGCACGCTCGCTCCATTTAGATTGCAAGTCCTGAAATCAAAAAGTCTTACTGCAATTGTGCGACACATCGTTTGGCGCAGGTACCCTCTTGGGGTTCGCTTGTAGAAATTTCCCCGTCGCGGCAATCCCGCCCCTGGTTTGGCACGCAATCTGCCTTTTCTAACTGAGGGTTCAAGAGCGATCGGAACTCGGGGCTTCCTCCTGGCGGGCAGCTCAGTGCAGACGGTTGTTCCTACTTGGCAACGGCGAAACACGACGTCAGGTCACGGTTCTGGCAACGACGGAATCTCCACCAACCAGTTTCGCTCTTAGAGATCCCATTCCGCCAAAAGAGATGACCGATCTGGATGTACTTACAAAGGAGATCTTTCGCTATGCGAGATGCAACTCGGGGGCTTCATCCAAGCGTGACTGTCAGTCTTCCTGCCCCGATCAAGTTCGTGTGCGATCTTCTGCGCGCCTCTACGCTGTCGCGCTCGGCCCAGGCTTGTGGGGCGAGTGGGCTTGCGAGGGGATTCAGGCTGAAAAACTGGTCCAGCTTGGGCGTGGCAGCTCCTCTGGTCTTGATCTTTGCTTTGCTGACGATGATTGGATGTGCCGGAGGTTGGCAAGGATCTATCACTGAACCGCCCAGCGTCATGCAGCAGCCTGTGAGCCAAACGGTTGTGGCAGGACACACAGCCACCTTTTCCGTCACCGTCTCTGGCACGGGGCCGATGAGCTACCAGTGGTACAAAGGTGGAATAGCCATCAGCGGCGCCACTGCGAGCTCCTACACAACACCCACCACATCTATGAGCGATACGGGTTCGGTCTTCACCGTGGTTGTGTTGAACTCCACCGGGAAAGTTACAAGTGCACCGGCCACGTTGACGGTCACTGCTGCAACGCTGCAATCCATTGCCGTTTCACCCACAAGTCCCTCGATCGCCAAGGGGCTGACAGTACAGTTCACCGCAACAGGAACCTACACCGACAGCAGCACACAAAACATCACCACGAGCGTCACATGGGCTTCGGCGACCGGTGCGGTAGCAACGATCGGCACAAGCACGGGTTTGGCGAGTGGCGCGGGTGTGGGCACTTCTCAGATCACCGCGACGCAAGGCACCATCGTTAGTCCGGCTATTACTCTCACTGTCACTGCCCCCACCCTGCAATCCATTGCTGTAACGCCTGGAAGTCCCTCGATCGCCAAAGGGCTGACAGAACAGTTCACCGCGATGGGAACTTACAGCGACGGCAGCACGCAGAACATCACCACGAGCGTGACGTGGGCTTCGGCGGCCGCTTCTGTAGCAACGATCGGCACCGGCACGGGCCTCGCAAGTGG
>CAYOOS010000013.1:16659-23214 GCA_964405585.1 uncultured Acidobacteriaceae bacterium
CGCGGGTGTGGGCACTTCGCAGATCACTGCGACGCAAGGCACCATCGTTAGTCCGTCCGTTACCCTCGCTGTCACTGTCCCCACCCTGCAATCTATTGCCGTTTCACCCGCAAGTCCCTCGATCGCCAAAGGACTCATAGAACAGTTCACCGCAATGGGTACCTACAGCGACGGCAGCACGCAGAACATCACCACGAGCGTCACCTGGGCTTCCGCGACGGCTTCGGTAGCAACGATTGGCACCGGCACGGGCCTCGCAAGTGGCGCGGGTGTGGGCACTTCGCAGATCACTGCGACGCAAGGCACCATCGTTAGTCCGGGGATTACCCTTACTGTTACTGCCCCCACCCTGCAATCCATTGCTGTTACGCCTACGAACCCCTCCATTGTGAACGGCACAACCGAGCAATTCACCGCAACGGGAACGTACAGCGACGACAGCACACAAAACATCACCACGAACGTCACATGGACTTCGGCAACCGCTTCGGTAGCAACGATCGGCACAAGCACGGGCTTGGCGGTTGGCACCGGCGCGGGCACTTCGCGGATCACTGCCACACAAGGAAGCGTGGCCAGCACCGCCATCACTTTGACAGTAATCAATTCGACCCCCGTCGCGACCAGCTTGGTGTGCAGTTCCGTCTCACCTCCTTATGACTCGACGATTACTCTGACTCCGACTTTCTCCGGTGGCACGGCCACGGTCGGCTCCTCTGGTGCGGGGAGTTCCGATATCACGGCTTCAGCCGTAAACGGCAATTCCTATACCACACCGGCAGTGACCGCCGCGAAGACCTATACGCTGACGGTCACCGGCACCGGCGGAAATACAGCGACCACGACATGTTCTGCAACCCCAACGAGTGTGGTGATTTCCAGTATTTCCCCGGCAAACCTGACAATGGCCCCCGGGCAACAAACGTTTATCGCCAGTGTCACCGGCGGTGCCACGAACTTTGTCGCGTGGATTGCCAACGGCGGCAGTTTCAACGGAAACGTGTGGACCTCACCGACGACTCCCGGCACCTATACCATCACGGCCAGCAGCGTGGATGAACCGTCTGTAACTCTGTCCACAACTTTGACCATTGCCGCGCCGTTGATTACCACGCAACCGGTAAGCCAGAATGCCTGCACCGGCGGCAGCATCCTGCTTTCGGTTACCGCAAACTATGCGGCGAGCTATCAGTGGAATTTGGGCGGCACGGCAATTACCGGCGCAACCAGCGCCAGCTACAGCATTACCAGCGCGGCTTCGGGCGACGCGGGAACTTACACCGTCACCGTGACCAACGCGGCCGGGAGCGTGACCTCCACCCCGATGCAAGTCGTCGTGGGATCGAGCATTACGTCAAACCCGCAGAGCCTCTCGATCTACACCACGCAGACGGCTACGTTTTCCGTTTCGGCGACCGGCCAAACTCCGTTTACTTACCAGTGGTATCAGATTCCTGCCGGCGGCACGACGGGGGCTGAGATCACCGGGGCGACCTCGAGCAGCTACACCACTCCCGCCGTGGATATGACCTACAACGGCGCCGAATACTACGCCGACGTTTCCGACGCCTGCGGTGGAAGCCCTCTCACAAGCACTTCGGCGACATTGACTGTAACGTCGGGAAATGTTCCTCCAACGATCATCACGGAGCCCGTGGGGCAAAGCGTTGCCGCTGGTGGCGCCGCATCCTTCACCGTGGTGGCTTCTGGAACTCCGACGCTCACCTATCAGTGGTACCAGGTCCCCGCCGGCAGTGCGACGGGTATTCTCATCTCCGGCGCGACCTCCGCCACCTACGACTTGCCGGCTTCCGCGACAACACTCAGCAATGATCAAGATGCCTATTACGTAATGGTCAGCAACTCCTATGGCCAGGCGGTTTCGGAGAAAGCCCCGCTCGCGGTGGGCAATGGAATCTTGCTGCAGATTACCGGCCAGCCCCAGACGGTCTACGTCAACGAAGGAGCCTCGGCAAGTTTCACGGTGACGGCCAATTCGAATCTCCCTTTGACCTACCAGTGGTACGAGGCGACTCCAGGTAGCTCGAGTTTTACCGCAATCGCGGGGGCCACGAACGCTACCTACACCGTCGATCCTACTGTGAGCGCGGATACGGGCTCCGTCTTCAAGGTTGTCGTCAGCAACGGAACGACGGCTTCCGTCACCAGTAGTTCGGCTTCGCTTTTTGTCGGCGCCTTGTCCGGAGTGAACGGCCTATGCGACTCCAACTGGTCCCCCGTCGGAAATGCGGTGGCCCAGGGAACCTCACCCAATTGCAGCTTCCAATTAACTGCCGCGGTGACCACACAGCATGGAGAGATTGTATGGCCCACTCTGATTGCCACCGGCAATATTCAGCTCAGCTTCACGGTGGCCATCAGCAATCCCAGCACGACTCCTGCGGATGGTTTCGCGATGGTGTTGGGCGATCCTTCGCTGGGTGCCACGCCAACCAGCTTGGGCGCCACGGGCTACGGCTTGGGAGCGGAAGGAATTCCCGGGTTCGTGCTGGGGTTCGACACCTACCACAACGCGGGCGACCCACCGGTGCCGTACCTGGGCGTGGGAAGAGGCGAGACGGCGCTTTGGGAGAACCCTTGGTTCAACGTAAACACGAACATTCCGGCACTGGCCACGCATGGAATAACAGTAACGCACAACTACACTGTGTCCATCGTGCAAGGACAGATGACGGTAACCATGGATGGCTCGCAGGTGTTCTCTGGGAGCGTTACCGTTCCGCCGGTTGCGTATTTCTATATGACCGCGTCCACGGGCGGGTCTTACGAACGAACCGTCATCAGCAACCTTTCCGCGACAGTTTCAGCCCCGTCAAATTGATTTCCGGCGAATCAGGAGATTCAGAATGCGATCGATTGCACTGGCAACTGTATTGATACTGGCGGCAGCAACGGCTTCAATGGCGCAGGAATCCTCCGGCGGAGATGCCGCGCTTTCGTACCATTGGGTGCGCAGCAACACCCCGCCCGGAGACTGCGGCTGCTTCGGTCTGAATGGCGGCAGCGTATCCGGATCATGGAATCTCAACGGCCACTGGTCCGCGGTCGCGGAGATCGGCGCCGAGCACGCGGGAAACGTGCTCTCCACAGGCGGGTCGCTGACCTTAACCTCATATCTTGGCGGCGCACGCTACAGGCTACCGCAACCCTGGCGCGAACGTGCCCATGCTCCACAGCCGTTTGCCCAGGTGCTTCTCGGAGCTACCCATGCCGGAGGCACAATCGCCGGAAGCGGCGATGGCGCGTATGCCTTTGCCACGCGAATCGGCGGAGGAGTGGATGTGCCGCTGAATGCACACTTCGCCGTCCGCGTTGTGCAGATTGACTACTACTTGACCAAAGCTTTGAACGCCACCAACGATCACCAGAATAATCTGTTGCTGGGCGCGGGCATCGTGTTTCACTGGTCGCGGTGAAGATCGCAGCCCTGCGGAGTGCGGGGGGCGGCGCGAGCCCAAGATGTCTGAAGTGGCTTCAAAAAGGCGCAATCGACGCTAAAGAAGTTTGAGCAGATCCTCGACTAAGAGGCCCGCACTGTCAAGAATCGAGCGCAGTGTACCGACGCGGAGAGTCTTGTGATCGGGAACGACAACCCGGGCGGGAGGATTGGTTCGACGCAGAATGATGTGGCTACCGCGCTGGCGCTTCACGACGAAACCGACCTTTTGAAGCGCGCGGACTAAATCGCGACCGGCAAGATCGGTCGGAATTCTTGTCATCGCGTTGACGTGGTGACTTCAACATACTCGCGATCCGCCTCAACCGGGATTGGCTCGCCCGCTTCGCGGACGTCTTCGAGGTACAGCTCGATGGCTTCTTCAATGTTCTTTAGGACTTCCGCGCGGGTATTACCCTGCGACACACAACCAGGCAAGGCGGGAACTACGGCTACATAACCGCCGTCACTTTCGCGCTGTAGGATCACGGTATATTTCATGGCGAACTCAGCGATAGAATCGCTATCTTGGCTATGATATTCCTGTCGTCCCACAAGGTAAAGCGTCAGTGGGTTGGTTTCAGAGATTTACGGGGAACACCAGCGCTTACTGCTTAACCGGGTGTTCTGCCAATGCGGAGTTCAGCGAGCTTACTTTCCGTGGCGGTAAAATGTTCTTGGTTAAACGCGGTTTCGAGTAGATGGAACCTGGGCTCAAGCAGTCGACCGAACAAAGGCCACTCGTCGACGTTTGGTCGGGCGATGGACTGATCCGTGGGATCGGCCACGCGAAGCGCATCGACAAGGTCGTAGGAATTCCTGGGTGAAAATGACGGGGAGACGCGTACGGAGTAGTTTTCCCTATGCCAACGGGAGAAATCGAAAATGAGATTCTCCGTTGCGATGCAAATCCGGTCAATTTGCGATCCTTGTGGCTCAGGCCGAGGACACTTTGCGACCTTCCCACCGAGAAGATCGAACAAGAACGGCAGGGCTTGTTTGAGCTCAGCTACATACAATTTGTCGAAATGGTGGTCCATTAGGGCACCTAACCACCAAGAGAAGAATACTCTCCAAATAAGGGGCAAGAGAAAAGCCAAGACGTAGAAAACTGGCCTGAACACGTCTATCAAGAAAAAGACGATCTGTTGTTTTCTGGTGTTTGGTCGTCGCAATCTCTTTTCCCTTGGGCTGGCGATTTGGTTTAAGTATATATCGGCCATTACTCAATCTCGCTGTGCGTGAAGCTTGACAAGCCGCGCTTCGGCGGCAGCAAGGGTTTCTTCTTTTTTGCAAAAAGTGAACCGGACCTGCTGGGCGCCGTCCTGCGCGTCATTGTAGAAACTCGAGCCGGGCACGCACGCCACGCCAATGTGCTCGACCAAATATTTGGCGAACGAAACATCCCGCGAATCCGCGGGATATTTGGCTTCATCGAAATGGAAACGCGAAATGTCCGTCATGATGTAGTAGGCGCCGCGAGGCTTGTACACTGTGAATCCTGAGGCAGTGAGAATCTTCAGCAACCGCTCGCGCTTGGCGGCATAAGTCGCGGCAAGCTTGTCGTAGTAGGACTGCGGCGACTTCAACGCAATCGCTCCGGCCTGTTGCAGCGGTGCGGCTGCTCCAACAGTGAGAAAATCGTGCACCTTGCGGATTGCCTGCGTGGTTTCCGGCGTAGCGATGGCCCAGCCGACGCGCCACCCGGTTACGCTGTAGGTCTTGGACATGCCGTTGATGACGATGGTGCGCCCGCGCATACCGTCCAACCGCGCCATGGTAATGTGCTCCGCGCCATCATAAATAATGTGCTCGTAAATCTCGTCGGTGATGCAGTAGGCGTTCCAGCGCACGCATAGATCGCGGATGAATTCCAGTTCGGCGCGCGTGAACACCTTGCCCGTGGGATTGTTGGGTGTGTTCAGGATGATGGCCTTGGTGCGCGGACCAAACGCGGCGGCCAGTTCCCTTTCGTCAAACGTCCAGTCGGGCGGGCGAAGCTTCACAAAACGCGGCGTTGCGCCAGAGAGGATCGCGTCCGGCCCGTAATTTTCATAGAACGGCTCGAAGACCACGATCTCATCGCCGGGATTGATAATGGCCATCATCGAGGACATCATCGCTTCCGTGGAGCCGCAGCAAACGGTGATTTCACGCTCCGGGTCGACCGTGATGCCCTGCGTCCGCGCGAACTTCTCGACGATTGCGTCGCGCAGAGGCTTCGCGCCCCAGGTGATGGCGTACTGATTGATGTCGTCGGCAATGGCTTGGCGCGCGGCTTCCTTGATCTCTTCCGGCGCGGCGAAATCGGGAAAACCTTGCGAAAGATTCACGGCGCCGTGCTGCATCGCCAGGCGCGTCATTTCGCGAATCACGGATTCCGTGAATTGCTCGGCCTTGGCGGATAGCATGCGCCGCGCGATATGCGTCATGTTGGTCTCGGGTGTGGACATGGCGTGTTTAGTCGGAGCTGCCCCTTAAAATGGGAAAAGGAAAGTTTACGGGGGAATTGGGAAAATTCAAAGCTGTGTATGTAGATTAGGCCACTTTCCAATTATCGGACGGTGTGAGAGCAGTCGATGAGCAAGTATCAGAACCAGCCCATTTGTCGGGAGCACTTTCGAGGGCCGTTTAAAGAACTGGCGCCAGAGGCAGGTCAATGGAGCGATAGCATGGCAATATTTGTCCGAATGGAAGCGTCTCGTGTTCCACACCAGGAAGATAATTCCAAATCGGCGAATCTATGTTCTGTGGAGGCTCACTAGGCACTGATCGTGTCAGCACTGCGTCGCAGCTTTTCTGCCGGATTAAACGAAATTTCTGATTCAACGGCTGAGTTGATACCCACTCCGGGGACTCCTTGCATGGGAGAGTGAATTCCACCCGGATGAATCCAGAATTACTGTCCTTTGGCTGTTGGACGCGAATGATTATCGACCAGTAGCCATTCCCATTCAAACATGCTGGAAACCCTGAATAGGCAACGACTCGCCCCGATATGGTTTCATGCTTAGGACGTGGAGCAGGTAAGCACGGAATGCAGGCACACGCGAAGCACAGGATTGGGAGAAACCTTCGCATCGGTTCCACCTCTTTGG
>CAYOOS010000014.1:0-23081 GCA_964405585.1 uncultured Acidobacteriaceae bacterium
ACCCAGCTTGTAATCGGCGGTGGTTGCAAAACCCCAGCGAGTACGGTTGTAACGATATTCACGCACGTCCATGGAGTCGTAATAAGGGGTGATCGGGCCGCCCGCAACAGGCTGGATCGCATCTGGAACGGGTTCGATATCGTCTATACCCCGGCCGTTCCAGTCATAGTGCCCGGCAAAAAGCAGACCAAATTTTTTCGAGGAGCCAAAACGCTGGCCCACGCTGCCGCTGTTTTCAGTTACTTTGCGTCCATTAACGATCGGCGTATAACCTCCAGACCCATAAAGCGCAATTGTCGGCCTGTCCTCGGCCATTTTCGTCACGAGATTCACCGAACCACCGATGCCATCGCCATCCATATTCGCTTGCAAGGTCTTGTTGATTTCGACGGATTCGACGAGGTCGGCCGGAATGGTATCCAGCTTGATCTGGCGAACACCCGGCTCTGGGGAGGGAACGTTGATTCCATCGATGGTGACGTTGGTGAGCTCTGGGGCTGTACCGCGAATCTGGACGTACTTGCCTTCGCCTTCGTCACGCTCGAGCGTGACGCTGGGCAGTCGGCCCAGAGCGTCGGCAATATTCGCGTTCGGCAAGCTAGTGATGACGTCCGAGGTTAAGACCTGCACAATATTGTCGGCGGTGCGTTGACGATTAATCTCTTCGGCTTCCCCGCCGGAACGTTCGCTGGTAACAATGATCTGGTCCCTTTGAGAACTCACTCCCATCTTCACGTCAACCGTGATGGCCTGGCCGGGAGTGAGGTTAAGCACCTTTGTAAAAAGGGAGAATCCCACGTAAGTGATAGTGATGGTGTAGGTACCGGGGGCCAGATCCTTCACGAAATAAGAGCCGCGCTGGTCCGTGACCACGGTAGCGCCTGTGGGCTGCAACTCGATTTCCGCACCCTGCAGGACGCTGCCAGAAGAATCCGTGACCTGACCGCGAACGGAGGCCTTGTCACTCTGCGCGCGCGCTGTCAGCCCAAAAACGAAAATCGCAAGCAAAAGAACTACCGGGATCGAACGGCTAAATCTCTTCATTTCTATTTCTCCCTTTGAAAGCAAATTCTGTGGACATTGCGGATAAGCAGTGGCGAAAACGGCGGGACAAGATGAAAAAAGATTTTCGCCCGCGGCGATCCTCACGGTCGGGCTCCTCTGAAAGACTGGAGTGCTGCTCGTTCTTAGTCGCGAAACCTAGCAAGGTGACACGTGACATTTGTCTCGATTTCTCTTTGTGTTGACCTAACCCGGGAGCAAATGAGCCTGCAAAGGAGACCCAGGGCGTTGCTTCTGATCTACATTTCCTCATGGACCCGTTTAGGGGCGGATGAAGGAAACATTAGGAGGCGTTGAAAAGGGAGTGAAAGGACTTTCAGGTGAATATTCTTTCAGATCGCCGAATTTGCGGTCGTTTTCTGCCACTCGGGTGTAAGTGCAAGAGGATGTTCCCGATTCAGCGGTGGCAGATGGACGCGAAACAAAGAGCCACGGCCGAGCTCACTATCGACTTCGATGGCACCCTTATGCATCTCCGCGATCCAGCGCGCGATGGCCAGGCCCAAACCAGAGCCGCGAACCTCGCGCGAACGGGCCTGGTCCGCACGGTAAAAGCGGTCGAAGATATGCGGCAGGTCGGATTCAGAGATGCCCACACCCGTGTCCTGGACTTCGACGATTGCTTGCCCTTCGCGGGAGAAGGAGCGCAGAGAGAGGGTGCCTTCCGGCGTGTACTTAACGGCGTTGTCCAGCAGGGCGAGGAAGAGGCGCTCCATTGCGGAGGGATCCATGGAAATGGGAAGGGGCTCATCGTCGATTTCTTCCTTGAAGCCCAGGCCCTTGGACTGAGCCAGGATGCGCGCGTGTTGCGAAACCTTGCGCAGCACTTGCGAAAGATCGGCGGCTTCAAAGTGAAGTTGCGCGGCGCCCGCGTCGGCGCGCGCCAGCGTGAGCAGGTGCTCGATCAGATGCGTGCTTTCTTCCGCGGCGGCCAGAATGCGGCCGAGCGTTTCGCGGTACTCGTCTTCGCGGCGAGGACGGCGGAGCGCTAACTCGGCGTTAGTGCGAATCAGTGCCAGCGGCGTGCGCAGATCGTGGGAAGCGTCCGCAGTGAATTGCGTGATGTGCGCGACACTGGACTCGATGCGACCCAGCATGGCGTTCACGGTTTCCGTTAGCCGGCGCAGTTCATCGTTCGCGCGGGGAACTTCGAGGCGCCGCGAAAGATTTTGCACGCCGATGCTCTCCGCGGATTCCACGATACGGTTCACAGGTGCAAGGGCGCGGCCGCTAAGCCAGTAACCAAGGAGCGAGGCGAGCATGACAAGAAGCGGGAGGAAGCGCTTCTCGATCAGACGAAAGCCATCAAGGGCCTGGTCAAAAGGTTCTGTTGGCACAGCGGCATCGATGAGGAAGTCATTCCCGGCAATACTGACGCGTTCGCGCGCAATGCGATATTGCAGAGCTTCCAGATTTGTGGTGAGAAATGAGATGCCCGAGGCCGGAGCTTCCGGGAGCAGAGTTTGGACGGCTTGAAACCTCGGCGGTCGAAAAATCCACTGGCCGTCCCGGCCAGACACCTCAAAAATGGCGCCGTTTGCCCAAAGCCCGGCGAGTTCGCCGAGTTCTTTTTGGACTTTCGGAAGCCCCCTGGGCAATGAGACATCGATGACGCGTCGAACGGTCTCCAGGTTGCTGCGTGAAGCGTCATTCACGGTGATTTCAATGCTGCGGCGAAATCCGAAGTCACAAATCCAGAAGAAGGCGACGAAGGAAGTGGCCAGGACAACGAAATAGAGGAGCGTGAGGCGCGCGCGAATGGTCAGATGCACAAGCTTTTCACCGTGCCCGCCGAATAACCAAAACCGCGGTGTGTCTGGATGAGCTTGACTTGCGCGTCCTGATCCACTTTTTTTCGCAGCAAGCGGACAAAGGCGTCCAGCGTATTTTCAGCGACTTCCCTGCCGTGGCCCCAAATACTGCCGAGAATTTCTCCGCGCGAGACAATCCGCCCGGAATGGCGCACCAACAATTCGAGGAGGCGGAATTCGGTGAGCGAAAGGCGAATCTCCCGGCCTTTGCGAAAGGCGCGGAAGGAGGCTGCGTCCAGAATCAGATCTTCGACCTCCAGCACGTTCCTTTTGCGAAACTCGTGACGGCGCACCAACGCACGAATGCGAGCCAACAGCTCCTGGAAGGAAAATGGTTTTGTGAGGTAATCGTCGGCGCCTGCATCGAGACCCTTGATGATGTCAGGAAGAGCGTCGCGCGCGGTCAGCATCAGGACAGGTGTCGCCTGTTCACGAAGGCGCAATTGCTGGGCGACTTCAAGGCCGTTCATGCGCGGAAGCATCACATCCAGGAGAATAGCGTCGAATTCCTGTGTGGCGGAGAGTTCCAAGGCGGACTGGCCATCACGAGCGTGGCTCACCTCGTACGATTCTTCCCGCAAGCCGCGGGCAATCAGCCCGGCCATTTCCAACTCGTCTTCCACAATCAGGACATGCATCCTGAATCCCCTGCGCGAAATAGTAGCGGGTGGCGTATGAATGACCGGTTAATGCAATGTTACGAAATAAATGGATTGTTTTCGGCGGCGCACTACCCGAAGCGAGCTTCTTGCGAGCGAGCCGACATCCAGCAGCATGAGCTCGCCCTAGCCATTTTGCTGTACAATCTCTGTGCTTTAGCTGCGGGTGCTGCATCTAACCCCTGCACCCATATTGCGGGTATCCCCTGATCCGCAAGGGAGACACTGTGAGCCAGCAAAACATCGATCAACTGTGCATCAATACTATCCGGACGCTCTCCATTGATGCCGTGCAACAGGCGAACTCCGGGCATCCGGGAGCGCCTATGGGCCTGGCACCGGTCGTTTACTCGCTGTGGCAAAGTTTCTTGCGTTACGACCCCACGCAACCGCTGTGGCCGAATCGCGACCGCTTTGTGCTCTCGGCAGGGCACGCATCCATGCTGCTTTACTCGACGCTGCATCTGGCTGGAGTGCGGGCGGTGAATGCCAAAGGTGAAGTTCAGAAAGAACTTTCCGTCCCGCTGGACGAAATCAAGCGGTTTCGGCAACTGGGGAGCAGAACACCGGGGCATCCGGAATCGCACATCACGACAGGGGTGGAGACGACCACCGGACCGCTGGGGCAAGGCGCGGGCAACAGCGTGGGAATGGCCATTGCCGGAAAATGGCTGGGGGCGAATTTCAACCGGCCGGGATTTGAGTTGTTCAATTTCAAGGTGTACGCGTTGTGCGGCGACGGCGACATCATGGAAGGCGTAGCTAGCGAGGCGGCGTCTCTTGCGGGGCACCTGAAACTCGGAAATCTCTGCTGGATCTACGACAACAATCGCGTGACGCTGGATGGCCCTGCAAGCTGGTCGTTCAGCGAAGACGTGATGACGCGGTTCGTGGGATACGGCTGGAACGTCACGCGGGTTGCGGATGCCAATAGCCTGCTGGAGCTTTCACGCGGTTACGAAACATTTTTGAAGACCAATGATCGGCCAACGTTGCTTGTCGTGGACTCGCACATCGGCTACGGCTCGCCACACAGGCAGGATTCCTATGAGGCGCACGGCGAACCGCTTGGCGAAGCGGAAGTTAAACTGGTGAAACAGAATTACGGCTGGCCGGAGGACGCGAAATTCCTGGTGCCCGACGGCGTGTACCAACATTTTGCGGACCACGTGGGGGCGCGCGGCACAAATGAGCGCGGTAAGTGGGAGAAGCTGTTTGCCGATTATGCCAAACAATTCCCCGGCCTGTCCGCCCAATTGAACGAAATGCAACACCGCGAGTTGCCTGCCGATTGGGACAAGAACTTGCCGGTGTTCCCCGCGGACGCGAAAGGCATGGCCACGCGCGAAAGCTCTGGAAAAGTGTTGAATGTCCTGGCGCAGAACATTCCGTGGCTGATGGGCGGCTCCGCAGATCTGGCGAAATCGAACAAGACCAACCTGCTCTTTGAAGGTGCGGGCGAGTTTTTCCCGGACGAATTCGCGGGGCGCAATGTGCACTTTGGCGTGCGCGAACATGGTATGGGGGCGGCAGCGAATGGTATGACGCTGAGCGGGTTGCGCGCGTATGCCGCCACTTTTTTCAATTTCAGTGACTACATGCGGGCCAGTATGAGGCTAGCTGCGTTGATGGAAATTCCTGTGCTCTTCATCTTCACGCACGACTCCATCGGCGTGGGCGAAGATGGGCCGACGCACCAACCGATCGAGCAACTTGCATCGCTGCGGGCCATGCCGAACATGCTGGTGCTGCGGCCGGGTGATGCGAACGAAGTGACGGTGGCATACAAAGTGGCCATGCAGCACACCCACGGGCCGTCCACGCTGGTATTCAGCCGGCAAGCGATGCCCACGTTGGACCGCACAAAATATGCGCCTGCTGCCGGGGCGGCGAAGGGCGGCTATGTGCTGGCGGACGCGGATGGCGGAAAGCCGGAAGTCATCCTGATAGGCACCGGCACGGAATTGCAGTGGTGCGTGGGCGCCTACGAAAAATTGAAGGCAGAGGGCATCAAGGCGCGCGTGGTGAGCTTGCCATCGTGGGAACTTTTCGAGAAGCAGGATGCGGCGTACAAAGAGAGCGTGCTGCCGGCCAGCGTGACTGCACGCGTCTCCGTGGAAATGGAGTCGGTGTTTGGCTGGGAGCGGTACGTGGGTTTGAAGGGAAAGATTATCGGGATGCACAGTTTTGGAGCGTCCGCGCCGTTGAAGGACCTGCTGAAGCAATTTGGTTTTGGCGTGGAAACAGTTGTGGCGGCAGCGAAACAGCTTCTGGGCAAGTGAGGCAAACATGAGACTCGTAGTTGGATCGGACCACGCGGGGTTTCAACTGAAGAACGAGATGGCCAGCTTGTTGAAGTCGCTGGGCCACGACGTGCTGGACGTGGGCGCATACGACGAAAGGCCTTCCGATTATCCGGATTTTGCGGAAGCGGTGGGCCTCGCGGTCCTCGATGGGAGGGCCGAACGCGGAGTGCTGATCTGCGGCAGCGGCGTGGGCGCGAGCGTGGCTGCAAATAAGCTGGTTGGCATCCGAGCGGGAATGTGCCACGACACGTATTCCGCGCATCAAGGAGTAGAGCACGACAATATGAATGTACTGGTGTTGGGTTCGCGCGTAGTGGGGGTCAAGCTGGCGGAAGACCTGGTGAAGACGTTTCTGGGAGCGCAATTTACGCACGAAGAACGCCACATGCGGCGCCTGGCGAAGGTTAAGGCGTTGGAAGAAAAGTATTTAAAAATCTGAAATGCAGGGCGTCCGCAACCCTCGGCCCGTCGTACAATTTAAGATGAGGCCCTCGAATAAAGGAGAAGCATTATGACCACCTCAGCAACAATTCCCAATGTTGGCGGCAAGTCGGGTACCAACCCCCTGAAGGGTTTGTTGGATTTCGGGCAATCGCCCTGGATGGACTACATCAGGCGAGACCTGCTTACTAGCGGCGAGTTGGAGAAAATGATCGAGAACGATGGGCTGCGCGGCATGACCTCGAACCCCGCTATTTTCGAGAAGTCCATCACAGGAAGCACGCTCTACTCCGATATCTTGAATGCTCCGGACGTGAAATCGCTGGACGCGAAGGGCCTTTACGAAAAGATTGCCATTCGCGATGTACAGGATGCTTGTGACATATTCAAGCCCGTATACCAGCAATCGAAGAGCCGGGACGGGTACGTGAGCCTCGAAGTTTCGCCTTATCTGGCAAACGACACCAAGGGGACGCTGGAGGAAGCACGACGGTTGTGGAAAGCAGTGAGCCGCGAAAACCTGATGATCAAAGTGCCTGCCACGCCCGAAGGCATTCCCGCCATTCGCCAACTCCTGGAAGAAGGACTGAATATCAATATCACGCTGCTCTTTGCGCAATCGGCATATGAAAAGGTGGCGGAAGCGTATATCGCGTCACTCGAGGCACGCGCCCTGAAGGGACTGGACGTGAGTCATATCGCCAGCGTGGCCAGCTTCTTTGTGAGCCGCATTGATACGCTTGTGGATTCGAAGGTGGACGAACTGGAGAAAACGGCCGGTAGTGCAGCAAAGGGATTGCTGGAGAGCGTGCGCGGAAAGATTGCCATCGCCAACGCCAAACTCACGTATAAGAAGTACGAGGAACTTTTTGGCGGGCCGCGGTGGAAGGCGCTGGCGGGCAAAGGCGCACAGACGCAGCGGCTGCTGTGGGCCAGCACGAGCACAAAGAATCCCAAATATCGCGACGTGATCTATGTGGAAGAACTGATTGGTGCGGATACCGTGGACACCATTCCGCCGGCCACATTTGACGCTTTCCGCGACCACGGCAAATTGCGCAAGAGTTTGACCGAGGATGTGGCCGGCGCCGCAAAAACAATGGATAACCTTGGCAAGGCCGGGATTTCCATGAAGGAAGTGACGGACAAGTTGCTGGCCGACGGAGTGAAGCTTTTCGCGGACGCGTTCAAGCAGTTGCTGGACGCCACGGGGAAAAGCGCTGGAGTGCGCGCGTGAGCCTGAACAAAATCAGTTGGAAGCTGCCCCCGGCGTTGTCCGCGGCGATCGATAGCTCGTTTGCGGATTGGAAAAACAACAATAAGGTCGCACGATTGTGGAAGAAAGATGCTTCCCTGTGGACCGGAACGGACGAGAGCAATTGGCTGGGGTGGCTGACGATCACGGAACAACAGATGGCGAATCTTGCCACCTTCAAGAAGCTGGCGCAGGAAGTAAAAAAGGCCAAATTCCGCCATCTGCTGCTGCTCGGCATGGGCGGTTCCAGCCTGTGTCCGGAAGTGCTGCGATTGACCTTCGGGAAAATTCCTGGTTTTCCGGAATTGCATGTACTGGATTCCACGGACCCTGGTCAGATCAAAGCGCTAGAAAGAAAGCTGGATCTGCGCAAGACGCTATGCATCGTGTCGAGCAAATCGGGGAGCACGCTCGAGCCGAACATTTTCAAGCAATACTTTTTTGAACGAATCAAATCCAAGGTCGGGCCCGACAAAGTGGGCAGCCACTTCATGGCCGTCACCGATCCCGGCTCAAAGATGCAGCAGGTAGCGGATGCGGACCATTTCCGGCACATTTTTGCCGGCGTCCCCAGTATCGGAGGGCGCTACTCGGCGCTCTCGAATTTCGGTATTGTGCCTGGGGCGAGCATGGGTCTGGACGTGGGCAAATTTTTGAAGTCCACGCAAGATATGGTGAAGGCGTGCGGCTCCGCCAGCGTTGCGGACGCGAATCCCGGGGTGGTGCTGGGCACGATTCTGGGAGTTGCAGCCAATCACGGGCGCGACAAACTGACCATCATTACGTCCCCCGGGATTTTTGACCTGGGAGCGTGGTTGGAACAATTAATCGCAGAATCCACGGGGAAAATCGGCAAGGGCATTATCCCGGTGGACCGCGAAAAACTGGTGAAGCCCGCGGCATACGGCACCGACCGCGTCTTTGCGTATCTGCGGCTCAGCAACGAAATCAATAAGGCCCAGGATGCCGCAGTGACCGCGCTCGAAAAGGCGGGCCACCCCGTGGTGCGGATTGTGCTGGGGAACAAATATGATTTGGGGCAAGAGTTTTTCCGCTGGGAAATCGCCACGGCGGTGGCCGGATCAATACTTGGGATCAATGCTTTCAATCAGCCGGATGTGGAAGCCAGCAAAATCGAAACGCGCAAACTGACCGATGAATACGAAGCGAACGGCAAACTGCCCGCGGAAGCGCCATTTTTTGAATCTGCGGGAATAAAACTGTTTGCGGATGAGAAAAATACCGCCGCTCTGAAAAATGGCGGGAAACTGGCGGACGTCTTGCGCACGCACCTGTCGCGGATCGGCACGGGCGACTATTTCGCCGTGCTCGGTTATATCACCATGAATCCACGGAATGAGCGGGCGCTGCAAGGCATTCGCCACCTGGTGCGCGATGCCAAGAAAGTCGCCACTTGCCTCGGCTTTGGTCCGCGCTTCCTGCACTCGACAGGGCAGGCGTACAAGGGAGGGCCGAACACTGGGGTGTTTTTGCAGATCACGTGCGACGATGCGGTGGACCTGCCCGTGCCGGGGCAAAAGTACACGTTTGGAGTGGTGAAGGCAGCGCAGGCTCGCGGCGATTTTGCGGTGCTGGCGGAACGCGGCCGGCGAGCGCTTCGCGTGCATCTTGGCAAGAATGTGAAGGGCGATCTGGCCAAGCTCGCCAAGGCCGTGCAGCAAGCGCTATCCTGATGCACCTATCAGCTGGATACAACTTCGCGGAGGACTCTTCACGATGCAACTGGGAATGATCGGATTGGGAAGAATGGGAGCGAACATGGCGCGCCGCCTGATGAAGGGCGGACACCAGTGCGTCGCCTACGATCGCAGCGCGGATTCCGTGAAGCAACTTTCCGGCGATGGAGCGACGGGGGCTGCTTCTCTGGATGAGTTTGTAGCAAAGTTGCAGAAGCCGCGCGCCATCTGGTTGATGGTGCCGGCAGCGGTTGTGGATGCGACGATTGCCGATCTGCTTCCCAAACTGAGCAAGGACGACATCCTGATCGACGGCGGAAACTCCTATTACATTGACGACATTCGCCGCGCCAAGGAACTTTCCGCGAAAGGCATTCATTATGTGGATGTGGGCACAAGCGGCGGCGTGTGGGGACTCGAACGCGGTTATTGCCAGATGATTGGCGGAGAGATCGATGTCGTGAAGCATCTCGATCCCATATTCAAGACACTGGCGCCGGGCCGCGGAAACATTGAACGCACGCCAGGCCGCGAGAAGGCGCCGGGCACGGCGGAAGAGGGTTATCTGCACTGCGGCCCTTCGGGCGCGGGCCACTTCGTGAAGATGGTGCACAATGGCATCGAATATGGGCTTATGGCCGCCTACGCGGAAGGCCTGAATATTTTGAAGCATGCCAACGCCGGGAAATCCCATCGCGAAGCCGACGCGGAGACCACGCCACTGCGCCATCCGGAACATTATCAGTACGATTTCAATCTCGCGGACATCACCGAAGTGTGGAGGCGGGGCAGTGTCGTGGCGTCATGGCTGCTTGATTTGACGGCCATTTCCCTTTTCGACCAGCCCACGCTGGAGCGCTTTTCAGGGCGCGTTTCCGATTCCGGCGAGGGCCGCTGGACGGTTCTTGCGGCGATCGAATCCACAGCGCCGGCGCCGGTGCTGACAGCGTCGCTGTTTCAGAGATTTGCTTCGCGCGGCGAAGACGATTTTGCCGCCAAGGTACTCTCCGCCATGAGGTTCCAGTTCGGCGGGCACATCGAGAAGAAATCCGGACACTGAGCGCCGCCCCAGGCCGCGGGCAAACAGATCGGACAGGAAAACTATAAATGAGCTCGAATCAGGTGGACCCTACTTCCGAACCCGCGCCGTGTGTCATGGTCATCTTCGGTATTACCGGAGACCTGACCAAGCGGAAGCTTATCCCCGCGCTGATCAACCTTGCGCAGGAGAATCTACTATCCAAGCAATTCGCCATTGTGGGCTTCGCGATGAACGATTACACGACCGAATCGTTCCGCAAACTGCTGGGCGAGGAAGTTCCCAAGCTCGCGCCGGATCCAATCGACCCGAAAATTTGGGAGTGGCTCTCCGAACGGATCTATTACATCAAGGGTGAATTTCAGGACGCGGAAGCGTTCAAGCGCCTGGAACAACAGATCGAAGCGGCGGAAAAAGAACACAGTATAGTGGGAAACCGTTTTTTCTATCTTGCCGTTGCGCCCAGATTTTTTTCGCCTGTCGTGCAACAACTCGGCGCCGCGGGCCTTACCAAGGAGGAGAACGGCAACTGGGCGCGGGTCATCGTCGAAAAACCTTTTGGACACGACCTGGAATCCGCACGCCAATTGAACGTGGAGCTGAAAAAGGTCCTCACTGAAAGCCAGATTTACCGTATTGATCATTACCTGGGCAAAGAGACCGTGCAAAACGTCATGGTCTTCCGTTTTTCCAACAACATCATCGAGCCACTATGGAACCGCAATTACGTGGACCACGTGCAAATCACCGCGGCTGAGACTGTCGGCGTGGAACATCGCGGCGCATTTTATGAGACGGCCGGCGCTTTGCGCGACATGGTGCCAAATCACTTGTTTCAAATACTGACCATGACCGCAATGGAGCCGCCCATTTCCTTCGAGGCCGATGAAGTCCGTAATAAACAGGCGGAAGTATTGCATGCTGTACAGCCGCTGAGCCCCGAGGATGTGTTGACCTGCATGGTGCGCGGACAATATGCGGAGGGGACCGCGGACGGGCAGCGCGTGGTGGGTTATCGCAATGAGCCAGATGTGGCGCACGATTCCAACACGGAGACCTTCGTCGCACTGAAACTGTTGATTGACAACTGGCGGTGGGCCGGGGTGCCCTTCTACCTGCGCACGGGAAAACGTCTGGCCAAGCGCGCGACGGAAATCGTCATCCAGTTCCGGCGCACGCCGTTCGTTTTGTTCCGCAATACCACTGTGCGCAATCTGGAAACCAACCGTCTTGTACTCCACATTCAACCGGACGAAGGCATCTCGCTCAGCTTCGGTGCGAAAGTGCCGGGTTCGGTGATGCGGCTGGGGCTGGTCAACATGGATTTTGACTATGCGACGTATTTTGGCGCGGAGCACGGCACGGGCTATGAGCGGTTGCTGCGCGACTGCATGGCGGGAGATGCGACATTGTTTCAACGCGCGGACATGGTGGAGGCAGGGTGGAATGTAATTCAGCCGATCATCGATGTGTGGCGCGCGCTGCCGGCCCGGGGCTTTCCGAATTACGGCGCGGGATCCTGGGGCCCAGTCGAGGCGGAGGAACTGTTGCAGCGCGACGGCCGGGCGTGGCGCCGCATTGGCGAGGAAGAGATGGACTTGCATAGCCCCCACACCGCGAACGATAAGGACAAAGTGGGAACGCCTTGATGGCAGGCCCTTCCGAGCGCGAGGTGCGGATATTGCCCGATGCCGCGGCAATCGCGCGGCGTGGCGCGGAACTCTTCGTGCAGGCTGCCAAGGATGCGGTGAAGAAGTCGGATGCCTTTACGGTCGCCCTGGCCGGCGGCTCCACGCCGAAGACTCTGTATTCCCTACTTGCAGACGATCCGGACCTGCGCGCGCAACTTCCGTGGGAAAAAATTCACTTTTTTTTCGGCGACGAGCGCCACGTACCTCCGGATCATCCAAGCAGCAATTTCCGCATGGCCAACGAATCGCTGTTTTCCAAGGCCCTGGTGAGAGCCTCGCGAATTACCCGCATCAAGGGGGAGTATGCTGACGCGGAAAAAGCGGCACTAGAATATGAGCAAACTCTTCGCGGATACTTTACAATAGAGGAAGGCGGGCTTCCTCGCTTCGATCTGGTCCTGCTCGGCATGGGTGACGAAGGTCACACCCTTTCGCTCTTCCCGGGCACAAAGGCACTGCACGCCCCTCCCGATCGCATTGCGGTTCGCAACTGGATAGGAAAGCTATATACGGAGCGCATCACGCTCACCGCTCCCACCATCAACCAGGCGAACCAGGTGATTTTTCTGGTCACTCGTGCAGACAAGGCTCTGGCCTTGAAAGCGGTTTTGGAAGGACCCTACGAGCCGGAGCAACTTCCGGCGCAGTTGATTCAGCCGGCGCATGGCAAGCTGCTTTGGCTGGTGGACCAGGCCGCAGGAGCACTGCTCGCAACCGGAATTCGCGACTAATACATTGAGGAGAGAACCATGGCAACAGCAACTACCAGTGCAATCGAACAACTCTTGGGCGCAAAGGCGGAATCCTTACTGGGATTCAAGTCCCCCAAGATTTCCAAGGAGCGGCTGCATCTTCCCGGCCCCGATTTTATTGACCGGGTGTATGCGGCTTCGGATCGTAATCTGCGCGTGCTGAACAATCTTCACCGGCTGTTCTTTAACGGACGGCTCAGCGGGACCGGTTACATGTCCATTCTTCCGGTGGACCAGGGCATCGAGCATTCCGGGGGAGCGAGCTTCGCAAAGAACCCGGACTATTTTGACGGCGAGAACATCGTGAAACTGGCGATCGAGGGCGGCTGCAACGCGGTTGCTTCCACCTTCGGCGTGCTAGGGTCGGTGGCGCGCAAGTATGCCCACAGAATTCCCTTCATCGTGAAGATCAACCACAACGAACTGCTCACCTACCCAAACCGCTTTGACCAGGTGCTCTTCGGCACCGTCGAGGAGGCTTACGACATGGGGGCGGCGGCAATCGGTGCGACAATTTATTTCGGCTCTGACCAAAGCACGCGGCAGATCGTGGAGATCAGCCAGGCGTTCGCCAAGGCCCATGAACTAGGCATGGCCACCGTACTGTGGTGCTACCTCCGCAACAGCGCGTTCAAAAAGGACAAGGACTATCACGTTTCCGCGGACTTGACTGGACAAGCGAATCACCTCGGCGTGACCATCCAGGCCGACATCATCAAACAAAAGTTGCCGGAAAATAATGGCGGATACCAGGCGCTGAACAGCAACGGCGTCAGCTACGGCAAATTCGACAAGCGCATTTACACCGACCTTTCGAGCGATCACCCGATCGATCTGACGCGCTATCAGGTGGCTAATTGCTACATGGGCCGCGCGGGATTGATCAACAGCGGCGGCGCTTCCGGTGCCAACGACTTCGAGGAAGCCGTGGCCACGGCAGTGGTCAACAAGCGCGCTGGCGGCACGGGCTTGATCAGCGGACGCAAAGCGTTCCAGCGCCCGATGGCGGAAGGCGTGAAGCTGCTGAACACGATTCAGGACGTGTACTTGAGCAAGGAAATCACGATTCCTTAAACAACGCAAAAATTAATTCTAAGAGAGGGGCGCAAAATGTTTGCGCCCCTCTCTTATTTTGGACAGTTTCACTCTGCTTCGGTGTTCCACGACTGCCAATTACGAAAAACCCGCCTTCATCGCTGTACCTGAAACGGCATATTTTACGTCGAATATTTCAGGAGGGGCACACGATGCGCATCCTTCTCACCGCATTTACACTCGCTCTTCTATCCTCCGTGGCGCAGGCGCAGGTTGACCCAGGCGCACAGGCAGCCCAGCAAGCGACGCAACTGGCGAGTCAGGCTAACCAGCAGGCGATACAGATGATGCAGCAAAGCCAGCAAGCGGGCCAGACGGCAACGCAGCAGACGATGGATGCGGCAACGTCGCTTCCAGTGTGTTGCTACATGGCCAGGAAACCGAAATTTTCAGTAAAGCCGGGGACCTATTCTTCGCCTACCAAGGTGAAAATCACGGACTCCACTCGGGGCGCGATCATCTACTACACCACGGATGGCTGGACGCCGACGCAAGCTTCCCAGCGTTACGAGGGGCCCGTCACAATCGATTCCACCACGACGCTGCAGGCCGTCGCGATTGTGCCGTTTTACGCGCGAAGCCTGGTGGTAAAAGCGGAATACAAATTCAACTCGACGACTACCGCGACCACGCCCAGCCCGGCAGTTGCTCCAGTGCCACCTAGAACCGGCGTAACATCGCCATCCGAGAAACTTGTGGTAATGCAAGGCACTCCCGTGCGGCTGGCCTTCGACGCAGATGTAGGTTCAAAGACCGCTTCGGTGGGCGACAAGATTCCGTTAACCCTTGCCGAGGACATCGTGGTTGACGGTGTAGTTCTGGTAAAGAAGGGCACACCCGCTTCCGGCATGATTCTCCAGGTCGATAAAACGGGAGTGGGGGGACAACCGGGAGACCTGACGGTTCGAGCGGACTCTCTTGATATTAGTGGAAATTCGGTAAGGCTGCGCGGCACGGTCTACTTGGAAGGCGAAGCCAAGCCTCCCAATGCGGAAGTTCTGATTCCCGTTGTCGGAAGCGCCTTCATCTTCAAACATGGCCAGGACGCGGAGATCAAGCGCGGAGCTATGATGACGGCCTTTGTCTACGGGGACACCTCGCTAGCCCCGGCGCAGTAATTTGCGGGATTTTCGTTTCTATTTATTCTCGGTGCGGATCATCGTCAGCAGCATTTTGAAGGGTGTCAGTGCCTTCAACGCGTGGGGTTGATTGGCGGGCATGAGCACTGCGTGACCTGCTTTGGTAACGATGGGCTTCCCGGAAACAGTGATTTCCGCCGCGCCCTCCAATACGTGCGCCAAGGCATCGAACGGCGTGGTGTGTTCGCTTAGTCCCTGGCCTTCGTCAAAGGCAAAGAGAGTGATAGTGGCGGCCGGGCGCTGAATCAGCGTCCGGCTGACCACTGCACCCTCCTGATAATTTAGCATCTCCGCGGAATGGATTGCTTCGGCTGCAGGCATTTCCTGCTTGCCACGCGATTGTTCAGCCATGGTCACTCCCCGCCTTCGTCCGACGTATGTCTCGATTGTTTTCCCCTGCCTCCACAGAGTACCACCGCGGCAAGACGCCGTTTGGCGAAGAGTCTCTGCGGAGCCTGGTGAGCTGAAGAATATCTACAGCATGCCGCTGCGCGCCAGCGACAGCCACCAACTGAAGGAGAAGGGTTGAAGAATGCGAGCCTCTGGAAACGCGCGCCCAGGGCCAAGGGCCTAGCTCGCAGTCGAATGGTGGCGGAATCAAAATCGCTCAGTTTCTTTTTTGCGGCCTCGCATTATTTTTTGAAAGCAGTATGCTTATAAACGGTGTGCACAGCCAAAACAATCACCCGTACTGCGGTGAGCAGGGTTTTGCGTTTGCCTGCCTACAATCCGCCGCGACCCTGCGGATCCAATCAGAATTGAGATAAGGACTCGTGATCACGATGAAAAAATCAATGTACCTGAAGATTGTTCTCTCTTTATTGCTGGTGGCGTCGTTTGCCTATTCGGCTGCTGGCGAAGTCCGGACGCCCGCCATCTTCGGCGATCACATGGTGATTCAGCGGGACCTGCCAGTGCATGTGTGGGGCCTGGCGGCTGTCGGCGAAGAAGTGCGCGTATCATTCCGCGGCGCTTCGCGCACGGTGAGTGCCGACCACCTCGGACAATGGCAGGCTTTTTTGCCCGCCGGCGGACCCGGCGGCCCTTTCACACTGGAGATTGCGGGCACAAACAAACTGAGTTTCACGGACGTTTTTGTCGGCGATGTCTGGGTCGCTTCGGGGCAATCGAACATGGAATTCTCCATGAAGGAAGTCGCCAATGCGGATACGGAACTGAAGAACGCAAATGAGCCAGCCATACGGCTTTTTGAGGTGAAGAACACGGCGGCGGACTATCCAATGACTGATGTCGCGGCGAAGCCTTGGACGCTTGCCACGCGCGAGAGTGCGACGGATTTTTCCGCTGTGGCATTTTTGTTTGGGCGCGAGATTCACGCGGATCAGAAAATAGCGATCGGATTGATTGAAGCGAATTGGGGCGGCACTCCCGCAGAGGCCTGGACCAGTCTTTCGACACTCGGTGCGGACGCTGCGCTGATGCCGGAGTTCGCAGCTTTCGCGAAGATAACCGAAGAGGAAGGCGCTTACCAGCTTGAGAAAAAAGATCAGGAGACGCAGATCGCCAAAGCGAAAGAAGAGGGCAAACCTGCACCGCAGTTTCCCTGGCACGCGGACCTGCGTTCCTGGATGCCGTCCGCGCTGTACAACGGGATGATTTCGCCGCTGACACCATTTCCGATTCGAGGAGTGATCTGGTACCAGGGCGAAAGCAACGCCGGGCCGGAACGCGCGCCGACGTACAATCACCTGTTTGAATCCATGATTCGCGATTGGCGCAGCCAGTGGAAGATTGGCGATTTCCCGTTTTTGTTCGTGCAGATTGCCAATTGGAAAGCCGGGCCCGACTCGATGTGGCCAACGGTGCGTGACGCGCAGCGCCGCACATTGCAACTGAAGAACACGGCAATGGCGGTGACCATCGACATCGGAAACCCCGACAATATCCATCCGACGAATAAGCAGGATGTTGCGCACCGGCTGGCGCTTGCTGCCAGAGTGATTGCTTACGGTGAGATGCTGGAGTTTTCGGGGCCGCTGTACAGGCTAAGCTCCATTGAAGGCTCGTCGCTGCGCGTTGCGTTCACGCATGGTGCGGGTCTGGTTGCGAAGGGTAGTGAACTTCACGGATTTGAGATTGCAGGCGCGGACCATAAATTTGTAAGCGCCACAGCAACCATCGATCACGATTCGGTCGTGGTCTCGAGCGCCACGGTGGTCTCGCCTGTCTATGTTCGGTATGGATGGGACAGCAATCCCGATTGCAACCTATTCAATGGGGCAGGCCTGCCGACTTCGCCGTTTACCTCTGAGCCTTGATAAACAGCAAACGTCACAGCCAATAGGCGATTGTTCCTGACTTTAAGCGCGGGTAAGTGTGGCGCTGCGGGCTGCATCGAGGAGTTTGGCCGCGCTGGTGCGGATGTCGCCGTGGCCGAACACTCCGGTGCCGACGACCAACAATTCCGCGCCGGCCTTCACCACATCGGCGACGGTGGTTAGATCGATTCCCCCATCCACTTCAATCCGGAAGTCCAGCTTGCGTTCGGCACGCATGCGGGCTAATGCCGCGATTTTGTTGAGCGAATTCGGGATAAACTTCTGGCCGCCGAAACCAGGGTTCACGCTCATCACCAAGACGTGATGCACCAGGTCCAACACCTCCGTGAGGAGTTCAACGGGCGTGGCCGGGTTGACCACGACGCCGGGTTTGCAGCCATGTTGCGAGATGAGGTGCAGGGTGCGATCCAGGTTGGCGCAGGCTTCCTGGTGCACAGAGATCCAGTTTGCACCGGCGTCGGCAAACGCGGGAATGAAAAGATCCGGCTGTTCAATCATCAAGTGGCAATCGAGAGGGACACTCACCACTTTGCGCAACGAGGCCACCAACGGCGGGCCCACAGTGAGGTTCGGCACGAAGTGGCCATCCATCACGTCCACGTGCAGGGCGGTGCCTCCGCCCTCAATCGCTGCGTGCACATCGCTGCCGAGTTGCGCGAAGTTGGAGGCCAGAATGGACGGCAACAGTTCGATTTTCGTCATGAGCAGGTTGTGCTCCTTCTTCCGGAATCTCAATTATACGACGTACCGCTTGCCTGTTGCCCAGCTTACGAGATTAGAGTTTGACATTCCGCCACGGAACTGCGCAGCGGCGCGAACTGCTTTCCTGGGCAAGGTACAGCGCAACCATCACGTCAATTATCTGCTTCGGCGTCACCAGCAATTCCGCCTGGCCCAGCATGGCATCGCGGACATTCGCGTAGAATTCCCGCCAATCCCCGTGTGAAGCCACTTTCCGTTTCTGTGTCTGGCCGTCCACGACCGTCGTCAATACGCCCCAATTTTCTTCCGGATCGATGACCCAGGATTCTCCCTTGGGAATTTCCTCGCGGCGAAGCGTCGGCTCCAACGCATCCATTTCGTTTTTTACGAACGTACCTTTATCGCCAAGAATCACAAAGCGCGGCCGCGGCGTAACACTCAGCATGGTTTCGTGCAGATAAGCACGCAGACTGCCGGGATAGAAAAAACAGATATCGAAGGCGTCGTCGGTGACGAATCCGGAACGTTCGATGCGAATGTCGGCGGAAACCGCCGCGGGCGAGCCAAAAAGTATCAGGGCGTGATCGATCAGATGGGGGCCGATGTCCAAAAGTATGCCGCTGCCTGGGCCTGGCTGTTCGCGCCAGAAGTTGGGACGCGAGGTGGGCCGATAGCGGTCATAATGCGTATCGAAGCGAAGGATTTGCCCAAGTTCGCCGCCGGCCACAACGTCACGCACGGCATGGAAATCGGCGTCGAATCGCCGCGTGTGAGACACGGTCAGGAGCCGGCCGCATTTCCTGGCGACGCGGAAAAGTGCGAGGGTTTCATGCAGGGTGGGTGTGATGGGCTTGTCCACGACAACATCGCGACCGGCTTCGAGGCACTGCACCGCCAGGGGAAAGTGCGTCTGATTGGGCGTGGAAATCACCACCAAGCGAATGGAATCGATGGCGAGGAGTTCTTCGACGCTGCTTACGACGCGCGCGCCGGGATAAAGTTTTGCTGCGGTATCGCTGTTGCGTTGCACCACGGCGGCAAGGCGCAACCCGGGGACGGCGTGAATCAGCGGCGCATGGAAATAGCGCCCGCCCAAGCCAAACCCAATAAGTCCCACGTCAATCATGCGCAGCGCTCCAGGATGGAGATGAAATCGTGAGCAGTGTATCACCGACGATGCGGCAGGCGCCGGAGAGATCGCTCCGCGGGCATTTGTTCCCGCAGCCACGACGTTATATCCTTTGCGCGTGGAAAAAAGACTGCCGCAACACGGCCCAACACTGGGATTGTACCTTGGCTTGATCGTTACGATCCTGGCCGTACTGGCTTATGCGGGATATATCACGCGGCAGTTTTCGGGACTGCGCAAGCTGCAAAGCGAGATGGTGGACCGCGACCGCAAGGATTCGCTGCAACTGCTGCGCATCCAGAACGATTTGAATTCGCTGGGACTGGCCATGCGGGACATGCTGGATGCCAATGAGCCCTACCCGCTGGTTGCCTGGACCGCGCAGTTTGATCGCACCCGCAACGATTTAAGCGCGGCGCTACAGAAGGAAGAGAGCCTTTCGGAGTCCACGCGCACCAGCGACCAGCGGCTCTACCTGACCCAATCGTTAACGCAGTTCTGGGATGCCTGCGACCGCATGTTTTCGCACGCGCAAAATGCGCAGGAGAAAACCGCGCGTGAACAGATTCGCGACACCCTGCAGCCGCAGCAAGCCGCGTTGAGTTCCGCGGTATCGCGGCTGCTGGTGCAAAACAATGAGGGTGAAGAACAGGCCGCGCTGCGCATTGCGGAGATCTACACGCGCGTGCAACGCCAGCTCTATTATTTCCTGGCAGCGATCCTGGTGGCGATTGTGGTCACGAGCCTTTACTTGATCCGGTACAACCGGCGGATTTTCGCGCACGTGGCGGAATTGTCCCTTCAACGCAGCGAATTGGCGCAGCAGCTGATTTCCACGCAGGAATCGACGCTGCGGCACATCTCCCGCGAACTGCACGATGAATTCGGGCAAGTGCTCACGGCGATTGGTTCGCTGCTGCGCCGGGCGGATAAAGACATGCCGGAAAACTCCGAATTGCGCGCGGACTTGCAGGAGGTGAGGGAGATTGCCCAGACTACGCTGAATAATATACGCAGCCTGTCGCAGGCGTTGCATCCCGTGCTGCTGGAGGAAGCGGGACTGGAAAGCACGCTGGACTGGTACATACCGATCGTCGAGCGTCAGACGGGCATCGCGCTGCATTACGAGAAATCCGGCCAGGCGTATGCGCTGGACACGAATGCCAGCGTGCAACTCTACCGCGTGGTACAGGAAGCGCTCAACAATGTGGCACGGCACGCCAGCGCGAAAGAAGCGTGGATCCGTTTGCGCTTTCAGCCGGCCAGCCTGGAACTGGAAGTGGAAGACCGCGGCAAGGGATTCGCGCCACCTTCCGGCCATACCGGGATTGGTTTAGTGGCGATGCGGGAGCGCGCGGAGATTCTAGGCGGTACGCTGAAGGTTACGCCGATCAACGGCGGAGGCACCCTAGTGCAATTACTCATCCCGCGGGAAAAGGCGGAAACACATGGCGAATAAACTGACCGTGCTGCTGGTGGACGATCACGCTTTGGTGCGCCGCGGATTTCGCCGCATGCTGGAGGACGAGCCTACGTTTCAAGTTGTGGGCGAAGCGAGCGATGGGCTGGAAGCCGTCAAATTGGCGGAGGCGTTGCGACCCGACGTGATCGTGATGGATTGTGCGCTGCCACAGATGAACGGGATTGAGGCTTCGCGGCGCATCTTGGCGAAATTGCCGGACACGGCCATTTTGATGCTGAGCATGCATTCGGAAGACACGCTGGTGAAGCAGGCTCTGGAAGCGGGCGCGCGCGGATACATCCTGAAAAATGCGATGGACCTGGACCTGGTCAGCGCGATCAAGAAAGTGGCAGAAGGCAAGACGGTGCTGGATCCGCAGATTGCGCGGAGCGGCGCGCTGAAGGGCGAGCGCGACACCGGGTTGACACAGCGCGAACTGGAGATTCTGCAGCACATCGTCGCCGGGAAATCGAACAAGGAGATTGCCACGGAGTTGAATTTGAGTGTGAACACAGTGTCCGTCCATCGCGCGAACATCATGGATGCCCTGGGCATTCACAAGACCGCCGAGCTGGTGGTCTACGCCATTCGCAACGGGCTGGTGAATCTTCCGTGAAACGCCGCGAATTCATCCGGCGTACGGTTGGCGCGGGATTGTTGCACGCCGCGTTTCCGTATGGACTTCCCGCCGCTTCGCTGGGATTTCGTTTTGTAGATGTGACGGGCAAAGCGGGATTGCACTTCCAGCACAATAGCGGCGCGTATGGCGGCAAACTACTCCCCGAAACGCTGGGCTCAGGTTGCGCTTTCCTGGATTACGATGCGGACGGCTGGCAGGACATCCTTCTGGTGAACTCGATGGACTGGCCGGGGCACAAGCGCCAGCGCTCCACGATGAAGTTGTATCGCAACAATCGCAACGGAACATTCACGGACGTGACGCAGGCGGCAGGCCTGGACGTGGAAATGTATGGCATGGGCGTGGCGGTGGGGGACTACAACAACGACGGTTTTCCGGACATTTTCATTTCCTGTGTTGGGCAGAGCCGGTTATTCCGCAACACCGGCAAGGGCACCTTTTGGGACGTTACCAAAGCTAGTGGCCTGCTCGGCAAACAGGGATTGAGCAGTTCGGCGATCTGGTTCGATTACGATCGCGATGGATTCCTCGATCTGTTCGTTTGCAACTACGTGCATTGGACCGCGGAGACCGACGTCTTCTGCAGCCTGGATGGCAAAAATAAATCGTATTGCACGCCGGAAGCGTATCGCGGAGATACCTGCTGGCTGTACCACAACCGTGGCAACGGCACGTTTGAGGATGTAACCGCCACCAGCGGCATATTTGACAGCAGTTCCAAATCGCTCGGCGTGGCCATGTTGGATTACGACCAAGATGGCTGGCCGGATCTGCTGGTGGCCAACGATACGCAACCCAACAAGCTGTATCACAATCTGCACAATGGCAAATTCAAGGATGCGGCGGTGGAAGCGGGACTGGCGTTCAGCGTGGATGGCAAGGCGCGTGCCGGCATGGGCGTGGACGCCGCGGACTTTGACAACTCCGGCAAAGCGGGCGTCATCATCACCAACTTTGACAACGAAATGATCGGGCTTTATCGCGAGGCGGGCCAGGCCTACGACGATGTGGCGATGCAAACGGGACTTGGCGCGGCTTCTCGAAACACTTTGGGTTTTGGCTGCGCTTTTTTTGACGCGGACCTGGACGGCATGCTGGACATTGCGGTTGCGAATGGCCACATTGACGATACGGTGCGTCACATTCGCGGCAATGTTGGCTACGCACAGCCCGCGCAGCTTTTTCAGAATCTCGGGCACGGTAAATTCCAAGACATCGCCAGCGAAGTCGGCGGCGGCTACGATACTCCCAAAGTGGGGCGCGGCCTGGCGGTCGGCGATTTTGATCACGACGGCGACCAGGATCTTCTGCTGACGACCAACAATGGGCCGGCATTCCTTTATCGCAATGATCAACTTGCAGGCAATCGCAGCATCCGTTTCCATTTGATTGGGACCAAATCGAATCGCGATGGGATTGGCGCAAATGTACGAATTTTCTACAATGGCCAGCAGGAATCGCACGTGGTGCGTAGCGGCTCCAGTTATTTATCGCAATCGGAGTTGCCGGCGACGTTTGGGGTGGGCAAGCAAGACGCGATTGACCGTGTGGTGGTGGATTGGCCGAGCGGACAGAGCCAGGAGCACGACAAACTGAAGGCGGGGATGGCCTACCAAATAACTGAAACCAAAGGGATTAAGGAACTTTTCCGGTTCTAATGTTTTCGCAGTATTGTCAACTCAGCTAGCCCGCACTATAAAGAGTGCAACATTGAAATTGCTTCCGAGTGAGGCCCTGCCTTCGCCTAATCGAGAAGCACCCCAACAAAGACTGCGGCCGGATCCACGACCATCCGGCCGCATTTTTTAGTTGTGGAGTATGGGGCAGATCAACCAGGTGGGACGGGAGTTGGAATGGAACGTTGGCGCTCGCTTGGTGTGTTAGTCCTGGTCGTAACCGCG
>CAYOOS010000015.1:0-2367 GCA_964405585.1 uncultured Acidobacteriaceae bacterium
TGGGCACGCAGCGCGAAGAACAAGCCAACGTTCCCATATTCGTCATGCCGAACGGTGATACCGCCGGAGCCCGCGGCGCGGCCATCGAAGCTCTGACCCTGGCGCGCCAGAGCGGCCTGATGTAAAAGGCGAGGGCTGCAAATTCAACTACCCTGTCTTCATAAGTGATATTTTGTGCTGAATGTTTCTTAGAAGGGTTACGCAACGCTGGTCCGTTCAGCCCCTAATTCGCGATGTGTGGCAGTCCTGCTTAGCGCCGGGCAGCAGTACTCCGCTGGAGATGCTGAACGCATTCCGCAATCTGGTCGTCAATCAGCTTTATTTCCGCCGCGAGGCTGATGTTCATCGGGTTCTTCGACAGCCGCTCGAATAGGCGATCCCTTTTGGCTTTCAAGGCGTCCCGTTTGCCCTTCTGATCAATCTCATTTTCTGACACGCGTGTGCATTCCTCTACAAGCATTATACCCTGATAACGCTGCAGAAACTGTGTGCGCCATCACTGGGATTGCGCACCGAATGAGTCCATACTGGAAGGAACATGGATAAACTAATGGAGTTCCAGACCGCTGCTCGAGATGGCGGATTCGTTGCCGTAGAGGAATGCGATGGCGGCACGGTCTTGTGGTTCCGGAAAGAAACGCCCGATACGGCTACGAAGACGCACCGGCGAATCTGCCTGGACAGCGATGCCAATATCGCCACTGTCTACTGGATGACCGCGCTTGGCAAGATTGATTCGCAGACCTTCCGGAATGTCCCCAGTTTGCAAGCGTGGTTTGCGCTGCACCCTTCCGAGTGATCGAATGCGATTAGGGCATCTCGGCGCAATCGAAGAATAACCAACCAATCCTATTATTCGGTGTGCGTCAGCGTGCGAACGTGCAGTTCCAGCGCCTGGTTGTACTGACGCTCGATTTGTAGTTCGGTCTGCAGTTTCTTGATGAGCAGTTCCAAGTGCGCGATCTCCGCGCGAAGTTTGCCCTCTACCGACATCCCGCTTACGCGCATGGCTGGCGGTGCGGTGGGCACGGGACTCTGCGGCACGCCATCGGCGGGTCGCTGACCTATAAAAGCTTCCGTTACGGCGCGAGACCATGGTGCGTCATCTTGCCTTTGTTGGGCGAATGGTGGCGGATTCACAGGCACGGTAGCAATCGGTGTAACGCGCGCTGGTGCCGCCGCCGGTGGGGCAAACAAGCTGCTAAGGGAAGGTACCGCCAACGGCCGATCCGCAGCCGGGGGCGTGTCTGCTGGTGGCATCACCGGCGCCAGCAAATGTTTTACCCTTCCAATCAATTCCTGCGGCTGAAATGGTTTACGCACCAGCTCATCGGCTTGCACCGAAACGGCCCGATCCGCCACGCTCTTGTTCACCACGCCGGACATCAGAATCACCGGCGTCTTCCCGTATTGCGGGCTTTGCTTGATCTGGCTGCACACGGAATAGCCATCTTGATCCGGCATGATCACATCCGTGATCACCACGTCCGGCGGGTGCTCTTCGAATTGCGCGAGTGCCGAAGCCGCGTCCGCACAGGTAATTACGTGAATGCTCTCGCGGCGAAACGCGATCTTAATCACTTCGCGCATGGTTGCGCTGTCGTCAATAAAGTAGACCGTTGGAGTGTGTTTCACCTCGGTCTCGTTGATTGGCGGAATGGCGATCACGTCGCTCATTGAGCCTCCTTGTCCGCAAGTTCGTCGGTGGTATCGCGCGCGGTCTCGTCAAATTCCCGCATCGCGTCCAGCATCAGGTCCGTGGCGGAACGCAGCACCGTGCGTTGCGCAGAAGTCGCTCCGTATACAAACTTGTAGACGCCCGCGTTGACATCCACGCAACTCTTCAGGATGTGCAGGACAGCTTCATCGCCGAACAGAGCGCCACATTCAGCGTGAGTAATTTCGCCGGCGTCAAAAAACATCACCGCGTCCGTTTCGCCCGCGTTGATTGTCAAGGCGCCCGTCTGCCGAGCGTGCCCCAACATCTGCATCACACCGGTCAAGTCATGGTGCGTCAAATTTCCGCTCAAGCTTGTGTCCGCCTGACCCAGCATCTGCGTCGGTTGGAACCCGTCGAGTTTGCTTATGATGATGTTTTTGATGTGATTGGCAATGGTCGCCGGCGGAAGTTGCCGGTCAATGTAATCGTCGCAGCCGGCCTGAAATGCCTCCATCAAGGCCCGTTGGCTGCCGTCTCCCAGCGCAATGATGGGCAGGGAAGAGTTGGACGCGTCGGCGTGAATGATTTTGGCCATTTCGAGCGCGCCCATTTCCCGCATATTCGTTGCGCATACAATCGCGGTGGGCGCGTCGTATTCCAGAGTGGTCAGCGCAAAGGCAGCTTGCGTTGTCGCGCGCACTTCGAAG
>CAYOOS010000015.1:2377-22975 GCA_964405585.1 uncultured Acidobacteriaceae bacterium
CGCGATAGGGAAGACGTCCACCCTCGCCAACATACAGAATGTGTTGCAGCGGCGCTATGGCGAGCCCAGAGGGGTGGAAGACTTCGTGCGAAAAGCGCAGCTGGCCCACTACGAGGACGCCCGCGCGCACTTCGAAGCCTTCGCGTTTTAGGGCGTCGCCAAGCCGTTTGGTGAACAGCACATTGCTGTCGATTAACAAAACCTTGGCAGGTTTGCCGGGCAGCATCATGGCTGCGCCTCCGCCAATACCGGTTTCCCGTTCGCGCTGTCCTGTGGCTCCATTCCCGGCGTCAGGGCGCTCAAATTCAGCACCTCGATCACTTCGCCATTGTGGGAAAGCCACGCGGCCACGTAAGGTGAATCCGATGGCCCCGCCGGCGTCAGATCCGCTTGAATCAATTCGCAATCGCCGCTGACCGGCAAAGCAATCCAATCCGCAGTCGCACCCAGGCGCCGCGTCGAAATCAGGTAAAACCTCCGCGAGGTCAAGCGTTTTCCAATCAGTTTCTCCGCAACATCGCAGACCGGCACAACGCGCCCGCGCCGGAGGATGACCCCATCGATCTCGGGTGTGCGGTGCGCAAAACGAAACATGCGGCTCGGCGCCACGAGTTCAGATACCTGGTCCGCCGCGAGAGCGAACCGGCGATCGCCGAGTCGCAGCAGCACACACGAGCGCGCGTCGTATTGTTCTGTCCAGCTCACGGCGTGATTCCCATCTCCTGTGAACTCGCGGCTTCCTCCTCAATCAAGGTGCCGGCGGCAGCGTCTAATACCAACAATTCCTGCTCCGTCAAAAACCCCAGCGGATTAACGACGGGGATCACGTTCTGATCCAGCACCGTCAAGCCGCGGTACCACACGCGTTCCTCGTTGCAGAAGGCGCCAGACAAGGCTTGCAAACGGGTCATCGAGGTCATCTTCTCGATGCCGTCGATCAGCAGCGCCACCCGCGCTTTCCGCAAAAGAAAAATCAGCGCCGCCGGCGAAGGCCGCAAACCAAAATGCGCCGCGGAATTCACCACAAAGACATTGCGCTCGCCGCGCCGGAGCATGTGGTGCACCTTGGGCACTGCCGGTTCGTCGATCTCCATCGCCGCTCCGGCCAGGCTGTCCACGCTGCGCACTTCCTGCACCGAAGCGGAAGAGATTGCGAATACCTGATTGCTGCTCCGAAACAGAATGATCTGTTCCGTCCGCACTGCGGGCGCTTTGTGCGTGGACTCAAAGCGCATTACCGTACTCCCACGGGTGCCAGGCGAGTCAGACCAAGCACGCGCTTTTCGATTGCGGGATAAATTTCGTCTATCCCCAGCACCTGATCGACGACACCGGCTTTGATGGCCTCTGCCGGCATGCCAAAAATCACCGACGTTGCTTCGTCCTGCGCCAGCACCAACCCGCCCGCGGACTTGATCGCCCGGGCCCCGCGCGCCCCGTCGCTGCCCATTCCTGTCAACACCACGCCAATGCTCATCGCGCCCGCGTAGGCCGCAACCGATTCCATGGTCACATCAATGTTGGGAAGGTAGCCCTCAATGCGCCCGGTTGTACTATCCAACTGAATCCGCCCTGTGGGCGTGACGCGCAAATGCTGTCCACCCGGGCAAATATAGAGCGTTCCCGGTTGCACCGATTCGTTGGATTCGCCTTCTTTCACGCGAATTCCCGTGAACTCTGCGAGCTGCAACGCGTATTGCGTGGTGAATGCCGCGGGCATGTGCTGTACCAGAAACACGGCCGCTGGAAAATCCTTGGTGAACCCCGGCGCCAAACGCATCACCGTCGCGGGGCCTCCCGTTGAGGCTGCCAGCACCACGACGGGGAAGCGCAAGTCCGCCGGAACGATGGGGCCCGTCTGCGTCAACCGCTCTCGTGGCGCCGGCGCCTGCTGCGGAGATCCATTTCCCGTACCCTGCACTGCCGAAACCATGCGAGATGCCGTGCGCACCACGCGCACCTTCGCCGCCATGCGCACCTTGCGAATCAGTTCTTCCTTCACACTCTGCATGTCCAGATCAATGCCGCCCGAAGGCTTAGTCACGAATTCGATGGCGCCAAGCTCCAGTGTTTTCAGGGTGCTTGCCGCGCCTTCTTTTGTTTCGGAGCTGACCACTACAATCGGCCGCGGATTCGTGGTCATGATGTGCGCGGTGGCTTGCAGGCCGTCCATGTGCGGCATGTTCAAGTCCATGGTGATCACGTCCGGCTTCAGCGTTTCTGCCAGCGCGATGGCTTCGCGCCCGTCTTTGGCGTGACCCACAACCTGCAATTGGTCGTCGGAATTGAAAATTGTTTCCAGCACACGGCGCATGAATGTGGAATCGTCCACAACGAGCACGCGAAATTTCTTGGGCTGGCTGCTCACGATACTCACTTATCCGACCGGCACTACCGGACGTGCCGCCTCCTTGCCCATCAATTGCTCGACTGCCGCAAGCAACTGATCTTCCTGCACCGGTTTTGTCAAAAATGCCGAAGCCCCTTCCTTCATCGCGCGGTCGCGATGCTTCGCTCCTGCGCGTGAGGTCACAACCATCACCGGTATTCGCCTCGTTGAAGGCGTCTGCCGCAACTGCGCCATCAATTCGTAGCCCGTCATGCGCGGCATTTCCAGGTCCGTGATCACCAGGTGGCAGCCATGCTGCGTTACCAGTTCCGCGGCTTCCAATCCGTCCGCCGCGAGTTTCACGCGATAGCCGTTCTTCTCCAGCATGCGTCCGACGAACTTGCGCACGCTGATGGAATCGTCGGCAATGACGATGACGCGCTCCTGCTCCACGCGATCGATCGCATCCGTAGGAATTGTGCCGCGTGCCACCGCCGTTGACCCTGGCGCAAAGACGCGTGCCGCGCTGGCGCTGGCTTGCACCGCGCGCCGCTCGTTCGGCTCGCTTGCCACCATGCGGTTCAGGTCGATCAGCAGAATCAGGCTGCCATCCGGGGCAATCGTCGTGCCCGGGAAGAGCTTCACGCGGCGCAGATATTCGCCCAGGTTCTTGATCACGATTTCGTCTTTGCCCAGCACTTCCTCGACGACCAATCCAATTTGCCGGCTGCCCGCATTTGCTACCACCATGCGGAAGTATCCATTGATGGGCTCGAGCGGCGGCAATCCCAGGTACGAATCCAGGCGGACTACTTCCGTCACCACGTCGCGGACCTTCGTCAACAGCTTTCCGCCAACGTCTTCAATTTCATCGGCGCGCAAACGGCGAATTTCTTCCACCACTGCCAGGGGCAGCGCAAAATGCGTTGCGCCGCAGCGCACAAACAGTGCGGGCGAAATGATCAATGTCAACGGCACCTTCAGAGTGAATTTGGTGCCCACGCCCGCGGTGCTCTGCACTTCGATTTCACCGTTCAGCAGGTTCAGGTTAGAGCGCACTACGTCCAGACCCACGCCGCGTCCCGCCAATTCCGTCTTCACCACCGCTGTTGAGAAGCCTGGGTGGAACAACATTTCGCGCAGGTCGCGCTCGGTTAACCGGTCCGCGGTTTCACCGGACACCAAACCGCAATCGATGGCGCTCTGCTTCACGCGCTGGTAATCGATGCCACGGCCGTTGTCTTCCACTTCGATGTAGATGTGATTGCCGCGATGATATGCGCGCAGGTATACCGTACCCTGCTCCGGCTTGCCGGAGGCCGCGCGATCTGCGGGACCCTCGATCCCATGGGCCACGGAATTGCGCACCAGGTGGACCAGCGGGTCTGAAATCTGCTGAATAATATTGTTATCGAGTTCTGTCTCGCTGCCAGAGAATTCCAGTTCCACCTGCTTCTTCGCCGATTTCGCGGCGTCCCGCACGGTGCGAGAGAGCAGGGAATAGAGAGTTCCGATAGGCACCATGCGCGCCGCGGTTATTTCGTCCTGCAGGTGGTGCGCCAGCTTGCTGAACTCGTCGATATCGCCTTCCACGCGCCCGATGAATCCTTCGAGCTGCGAGAGCACTTCGTTAACGTCGGCGGAGATTTCCGTCATGGAACGCGACAGAATGTTGAAGTCGTCGTAGCGGTCCATTTCCAATTCGCTGAATTCTTCCAGGTACGACGCTTCGCCTGCCGCCGCGCTGGTCAGCATTTTCTGGGTTTGCGACGAGGCCCATGGCGTGCCCACCTGCGAAGTCTTCAGTCGGTTGAACTCGTACTTCTCCTGAAATTCGTTAACTTTGTTCTGCAGGCGTTCCTTCGAAAAACTCAGGGTGTCAATCAACTTCTCGAGTTCTGCAACGCGGCCCAGCATCTTGGTGCGGTTGATCACCAACTCGCCGACCGTGTTCATCATGCGGTCGAGCCGTGCCAGCGCGATGCGCACGGACTTCGACACGGATGCCTGTTTTGCGCTTGCACGTGTGCGCTGCTTCGCCGCAGAGCGCTCCACAACGGGTTTGGCAGTTTCCTCGATTGCTTGTTCAAGTTCCGCCGCGGCGGTCGCCGGCGCCTCTTCCTCTACTTCCATCGGCGCGAACTCCGCGATTCGCCCGAGCAGCGAGTCCACGCCCGCGCGCATGTCCGCTTCATTTTCCCAGTCTCGATGCAGTGTTTTCTTCAGGACGTCAACGGACTCCAGGCACAAATCCACCAGCGTGGGTGACGGTTGAATCTCTCCATCGCGCATTCGCCCGATCAAATCCTCGACGCGGTGCGCAATCGCCCCCAGCCGCCGCAATCCAACTTGAGCTGCGGAGCCCTTCACGGTATGAATCGCGCGGAACAGGCGGTTGATCTCTTCGGGATTGTTGTTGCCTTCCAGGGAGAGCAGGCAATCACTTACGATTTGCAGATGTTCTTCGGCCTCTGGCTGGAAGAATTCCAGAATCTCGTCGGGAACTTCATCGTCGGTAGGGAGCGCATCGAAATACGAGCCCGTCAATCCCACTGGCGCAGCTTCCGCTTCGCGAGCCGCAGCCTGCTCTTCCGCTAGCGCCGCTGCTTCTGCCCGCGCATCTTCTCCGGGCATGGAAAGATTCAGTGGTGGCGGCTCTGGCGGAAATGCGAAGCGGTACCGTTCCTTGAAAGCGGCCACATCTTCGACGTTTTCCTGGCCCGTGTCGCTCATCTCCAACAGGCAGGTCTCGAGAAGGGAAATGCCATCGGAGAGAAACTCCGTCAGCGGCCCGTGCAAATCGTCGCCCAGAGGTGCATTCAAAGCGTACTGGAACACATGCGCCAGCTTTGCCGCGACTTCCGAAAAACGTGGAAAGCCGTAGCTCGCCGAAGTTCCGCTCAGCGTGTGCGCGGCAATGTACAACCGCTCCATGTCCTCGCGCCGGGGCGAAATCTCCTGCAGCACACCAACATACTCCCGCAAATATTGCAGGTGCTCCGAAGCCTCCTGGAGAAACAACTCGACGGATTCGCGGTCTGGCATGCTCACGCGCGCCCCTCCGTCACTAATTCCGGCTTATGCAACTCTTCCGCCGTTGGCTTGCGGTACAAAATGCAATCGCCCAGTACAATGGCCTGGAATTTTACGGGCATTTTCGAGATGGACTCCGAGTGCCCCAAAATCAGGTATCCGCCCGGTTCCAGCGATTCGTAGAACTTCTGCACCAGCGAGTGCCGGCGCTCTTCCGTGAAATAGATCAGCACATTCATACAAAAAATCAGGTCCATACGTCCCACATACACGGGCGAAGCCAAATTCATCTGGGCGAACGTCACCAGCCTGCGCAGGCGTGGTTTCACCTGATACCCGCCGTTCACCGCCGTGAAATGCGCGGCCAGTTGTTGCTCCTTCACGCTAGCGATGCTCCGGCCGGAGTAGGTTGCGCGCTCGGCCAGTTTCAAAGCATGACGGCCAACATCAGTCGCCAAAATTTCCACGTTCCAGGCATCGGCGAAGGAGAGCGAATCAAGGATCGTGATGGCGATCGAGTAAGGTTCTTCTCCCGTCGAACAACCCGCGCTCCACACCCGCAACGTTCGCGGATTCTTCCAGAATTTCTTGGTATGGAGTTCCGGCAGGACGCGCTTCTCGAACGCCTCGAACACTGCTGGGTAGCGGAAGAACGAGGTTTCCTGCGTCAAAAGCCGCTCCAGCAGCGCTTCATATTCCACGTTCGATTTGCGAATCGCCCGCAGAAGTTCGTTGCCGCGCGTGTGGCCGCAGTCGTGCAGATGTTCGCGGACTCGCGTGGAGAAAAACCTCTCGCGCGATTCGTCAAAATGAATGCCTGTCCGCTCTTCAATCAGCATGCGGATCTCGCTCAGTTCGTGTTCGTTCAAACCGTGTCCCGCCCCGTGGCGTTCGCTCATCTTGGTCACGCTTTTGCCCCGGCCCAGCGCCTGGGAATGGTTTTACTGCTATCGAACCGCACCCGCTGGAACCGGCCGTTCGGATTCTTCCGCCGCTTGAGCCGCCGCCTTGGTGTGCGCGCGGAATTGTGCCAACGCTTCGTTCAACTGGTCAGACAACTTCACCAGTTGGCTCACCGTTGCCACTGTTCCGCGAGTTCCTTGCGATGTTTGCCGCGTGATGTTGGAGATGATCTGCATGGCGTGCGCCACACCTTCCGTGCCGCGCACCTGCTGCTTCGACGCCAGGGAAATTTCCTGTACCAGTTCCGCCGATTGCCGCACCACGCTGGAAATCGCGTCCAGTGCGCGCCCTGCCTGATCCGCCAGCGTTGCGCCGGACTCCACTTCCTTTGTGCCTTCTTCCATGACCACCACGGCTTCGTTCGTCTCCGCCTGGATGGCCTTGATGAGTGCGGCAATGTCTTTCGTTGCGCTGCGTGAGTGTTCGGCCAGTTTGCGAACTTCATCGGCCACGACCGCGAACCCGCGTCCCGCTTCGCCGGCGCGCGCCGCCTCGATGGCGGCGTTCAACGCCAGTAAGTTGGTCTGCTCGGTGATGTCGTTGATCACGTTGATGATTTCCGAAATTTCCAGCGAGCGATCGCCAAGAGACTTGATCTTCTTTGCCGTCGCCTGTACGGAAGAGCGGATGCGCTGCATGCCGTCCAGAGTGTCGCGCACAGCGCGGTTGCCCTGTTCCGCCGCATCCAGCGCGCGGCGTGCCGCTTCGGCGCTGGCTTCCGCGTTGTTGGACACCTGTTTCATCGAAACCGTCAGTTCTTCCACGGCGCTCGAGGTGTTGGTGATTTCCTGGTCCTGTTGCGTGGCGCCGGCTTGCATTTCATCAGCGGCCACAAGGATGTTGTTGGAGCACGCGGTCACTTCCATGGCGGCCTTGCGGACGCGCTCGAGAACCTTGGTGAAGTTGTCGAGCATATAGTTGATGGAGTCGGCGACGTTGCCGAGGGCGTCGTTGGTCACCTTGCCGCGCAAGGTCAAATCACCGCGCGCGACCTGGTTGATCACCGCCAGCAGGTCCGTGATGCTGCGCTGCAGGGCTTCGTTTGCTTCCTGATTGCTGGAAGCCTTCGAGACCTTGGCCACCGCGCGGTTCAAGTTCTCCGCGATGTAGCCAAACTCGTCGTTCGAAGACACCTCGGCCCGCGCTTTGCCATCACCTGCCGCCAGCCGTTCGGAGAAATCCGATAGCTCATTTACCGGCGTCAGGATCGCGCTTCCCAACCGCCAGGCCAGAACGATGCTGATTGCCAGGCCGATAATCCCCGGAATGATCAGCCCGCTGGGCTCAAATCCGCCCCCGTTTGAAGCGGACTGGCGTCCTGCGCTATACGCCAGCCACAAGACCGCCGCTAGCGCGCCGGCGTTCAGGGTCACCAGCAACCAGATTGTGCTACTCAGTCGCGATTTCATTCCTACCTCCCCAACTTTCCGAATCTCGTCAGATGCTCGGTCCCGGGTAAACTTCCAGGAGCCGGCGTAAATCAATCACTAGAGCCAGCCGGTCGTCGTGTCGCAACATGCCCACGCAGTGCGGCACGTTTTCCGGCGCTTGCTCGAGCAGGTCTTCCGCGTCGTTCACCGAATAGGTCCCTACCACTTCATCCGCCGCAATCCCCAGCCGCAGATCGTCGTGATGGCTTTCGCTCCTCAGCGAAGCCACCACCACGTGCTTTGGCAACAACCCGGGGCGTCTGCCTTCCGTCAAGGCAATGTCGATGAGCGGCACAATGGCGCCGCGCAAATTGAAAATACCCAGCACATACGCCGGGGCTAGCGGAAGCTTTGTTACCAGCGGCCACTCCAGCACTTCTTCCACGTCCAGCACCGGCAGGCAAAAGCGTTCGCGGCCGCTCCGGAACACGCAGTACTGCGATTCCGGCGGGCGCTCCGCCACGTTGCCCAGCGCTTCCAGCATCTCCCCGAGTTCCGCATCGGGAGGCAGTGGCATCAATTGGAAATCGTCGTTCATCCGTCGCTCTTTCTTCGTTCCTTCAGGCGAACCGCCGTACGGCTCGCAGCAATTCTTCCCGCGTAAAGGGCTTCGTCACATAGCCATCCGCACCCTGTTGTTCGCCCCAATAGCGGTCACTCGCGGTGTCCTTTGACGTCACCAGAATCACCGGAATCGAATTGAATTCAGCGCTGCCCTTCAATTCCCGGCAAACCTGGAAACCGTTTCTCTCCGGCATCACCACGTCCAGCAAAATCACGCTCGGCCGCTCCGCAGTTATGGCCTCTTCCACGCGCTTCGGGTCATTCAAACCCACCGGGGAATAGCCCTCCGGCTCCAGCAGACCCTGGATCAGCCGCACTTGCGACGGCGAATCATCGACGATCAGAACTTTTTTCTGCACGAGCTTCTACCCCGCATAGTTCTCCACGTCAGAAAATTGCACGTCAGCGGCCAGCTTGAGGTTTCCTTCGGGCGGCGTGTCTATTTTCTTTAACTAGAAGGAAGGAAAGAAGTTACACGCCCTTGAACAAAGGCTAAGGACGCCGGAAGGCAGGTGCGGTCGCCTCTTCCGTCTCAGCTTGAGAACCCGTCTCATCCTCCCGCACTTCGCTGGCAAGCGTTGAGAATCGTTGCATCACTTCGTTGATTCGCAGCGCCATCGTGTGGATTGTCTTGATTTGCGCTATCGACTGCGTGGAAAGCTGCCCGGGCTCCAGCAACAGCAGTTCCGCGTTTCCCAGCAGCGACGTCAGCGCGTTATTCACGTTGTGCTTCATGTCCATCATGTAGCGGCCCAGCGTCGCCTGGCTGGCATTCTGTGCCGCGCGCTCTTCCGCCTGCTTCACTTGTTTCACTGCTTGCGCCCGCCGCAAGGATTCCCCGGCCAGCAGGAGCACCATCTGCGTCCAATCTTCTTTGAGCGGCACATGAAGCAGCCGAGGATAGCGCTTGCGCAACAGCCCCAGTTCCGTCGCATCGGCCGGAGCGCACAGGATCACCGCGACATTCGGCTCCACGGAGCGCAGAGCTTCCGCGAGCTTCCCCTCTTTCCACGGGCCGATCACAATCAGGTCGGGAGAAACTCCGTCGCCGTTTCTCCATAAATCGCTGGTCACAACGGAAAGGCCGGGAAGCTGACGTTCCACCTGCCAGCAAGCCGATAGCAATCGCGCAAACTCGGCATCGTCCGTGAGAATCAATACGCTCGTGTTTCGCAAGAGTGATCCGCTCCCTGACTGTGTTTCGTGCCTGCCATTGATCCGCAGCAGGGAATTACAATTTCTCGGCTTCGTCCAAAGCGGAAAGCAACCGCTTCGTGCTGATACCCAGGTTCACCGCCGCTTCCGTGTCCTTGGCTTGTTTGGCCATTTCCACGCGTTCCTGGAGTCGCGAAACTTCCATGCGAGCGATCGGCAGAACGCGGTCCAACCCCGTTGCGTTCCCTGTTTCCTTGGCCTTCTCCACCGCCGCGGTTACCAGCGCCCGCGCCACTACCGCGCGCCGCAGGTCTTCCGCCGCAGGCCCGTCTTCGGTCACGAACGCCGCCACTTCCCAGGAGGACATCAGCAGCCGCGCGCCACCCACCCGCACCGTTGTCATCGAACGCCCGCGTGAAGGCGGTGCAGAAATCAGCTGCTCCCATACCTGGTCCATGCAGGATTCGAAATCGAGCTCCGGCGTAGCGTCTTCAACTTTGTGAATTGCGGCAGCCTGTACCTTCTCGGCCGGACGCGGCACGCTGGCCTTCGCGGCAGTCCCATTGCTGGAAGGAGCCTTTGCTTCCGCGGGTTTTGCCGGGGCTGCATCCAAGGATTTGCCGAGTACGCGCACGGCATTGCGATCCACATCCGCGCGCAGCGCCAGCAGTTTCTCAAACGCCTGACTCACCGAGCGTTCCGTGTATTCTTTTTGGAACGGTTGCTTCCAGTCGTCCGCCAGCACTCGCACTCTCGCGATCGGTTCCGAAGACGTCAACCCATACGCCTGGCAATCCACTGTCTTTGCCCCAGCCTGCTCCAGGTGGTTGATCCCAGAGCGTATGAAGATCAAGTCCGAATGCATCAGCTCAATCAGCGTTCGCCGCAGCAGGAAGTTAAAGCGTACAAACGCCAGCATGGCCGAGGGATCGTAGAACATCCCGCCAGCTTTCTCCTTCACCCGGCGACCTTCGCTGATGAAATCTGTCTTCAGGATGTCCCGGAGGCTCTTGAACGTCCGCAATGTGGCGATCATTTTTTCAAGAGGTTCGCACCACGGCAGCGGCGCCGTATCTACCTCTCCCAGCACGGGCTTCATCACCTGCGCGACATCGCTGAGCTCAATCTGCTTGTGATAAATCTTGGTGGGCACGCTGAGCGCGAAGTATTGCACCATCAGGAAGTCGATTTTGTCGCGGTCCACGGTGGACTTCGCGGGCTTCCGCAGGTGGCGCATGATCAGCGCGCGCAGACCGCTCTCGCTGGCATTGAGCGTGGTCATCTGCAGCAGGTGGCGCAACTGGTGAACGAGCACTTGCTGGTCCATGCTATCCAACCAGGCTTGCGCGCGGCTGAACAGGTCCAGATCCGCCTTTTCCGGCAGAACACGCTTGTTCGGCGGAAAGGGAATTTCGATTTGCAGATGCTTGGCCAGCGCGAGATATATGGGAAAAACGGAGCGAATCTCCTCCCACTGCGCTTGCCTGGCGTTATCGGGTTTCGGCGGGGCGGGCAAATTCAATGTTGTGATCGTTTTGTTCACGGCTGCCTCATCCATTCGCAGGGGCCATCTAGAAACCGTACCGCGACTGCTTTGCGACCTTCTTCATACTGCAACGCAATCACCGTGGCCTCCGCAGGACGTCCTCCATCTCGTTCCAGTTTTACGCGATCCGCGAATTCCAGCGGCAAACTCGAGAGGAAGATTGCACATTCCGCCGTGCCGTACTCCAGCACCGTGCGTTCCTGCAATTTTCCCTGTGCGGGCTGCAGCGGAGTCACTCGTACCGGAAAACGGACGGCGGGTAATGCTGGAAAGAATCGGGCGAGTTGTTCCACGCATCCCCGTTCATCCGCAATGAGTGTCATTTCGCGCTTGTGCCCCGTTGCCACAGAACTGTGTATCACGCAAATTCTGATCGCGTGGCGAGCAAGAACACACCCGGCACGGACCGGGACACAATGTCCCGAGGAGGGAATTGCACGCCGACCACCAAATTTTTCATGGGAGTGTGAACTTCGGAAATTGCAGAAAGGCTGAGACTTAGGTTTTTCCACCAACCGCGTTCGCATCCGGTCGTCTCAGCCTGAAACGCTTCCGTCTCACTCTTCTCTGAGAGAGCTTCTCTCTCCAGTGAGACGTACTATTGCCCCGCCGCGTGCGCCGCTGCCCCGTTTTCGTCCTGCTCCGCATCACCACGCAGTGGAATGTTGTAGCGCTTCAGTTTGCGATAGAGCGTCGCGCGGCTGATACCGAGCATTTTTCCCGCCAATGCCTTATCGCCATGCGCCTGCTCGAACACGCGCAGGATGGTCATGCGCTCCATCTCCGCGAGAGCTGTTGTGGAAAGGGAAGCGGCATCTTGTGGCGTCATCTCGCTGCTCACCGGCTGCTCGGTGCGAATTGCCGGTGGCAGGTCTTGCACGTCAATCACCGCCTGGTCGCCCAGCGTCACGGCGCGCGCAATGCAATTCTCCAGTTCACGCACGTTGCCCGGCCAATCGTATTGCAGCAGGCTCTTCATGGCCGCCGCCGTCACCTGGAGAGGCTTCGTCGGCGTGTAGCGATTCAAAAAATGATGTACGAGCATTGGGATATCCGCGCGGCGCTCCCGCAGTGGCGGGATGTGTACGGTCACCACGTTCAACCGGAAATAGAGGTCCTTGCGGAAAGTTCCCGTGCGATAGGCGGACTCCAGGTCGCGATTTGTGGCCGCGATTACCCGCACGTCCACTGCGTGCCGGTCGTTGCTGCCCACGGGCCGCACCTCTTTTTCCTGGAGCACACGGAGTAATTTTGCCTGCATTTCCAGCGGCAATTCGCCGATTTCGTCGAGGAAAATGCTGCCGCCATTCGCGGCCTGAAACAGCCCCTTCTTTGATTTCATTGCGCCGGTGAATGCGCCCTTTTCATAGCCGAACATCTCGCTTTCCATCAGCGTGGGTACCAGCGCGCCACAATCCACGGCCACAAAAGGAGTTTGCGCCAACATCCCGCGAAAATGGATGGCCCTCGCCACCAGTTCTTTGCCCGTTCCGCTCTCCCCGGAGATCAGCACGGGCGTCCGTGTGTCTTTCAAGCGGGAAATCATCCGCAAAACATCCTGCATTCCAGAGGAAGTGCCGATAATGCCGTCCAGGTTCTCCTCGGTGCTCACGCGCTCGCGCAGGAATGCGTTTTCGTTGACCAACCGTACTTTTTCCGTCATGCGCTGCAACAGGAGCCGCATTTTTTCCACGCGGAACGGTTTTTCGATGTAGTCGTACGCCCCCAGTTTCATGGCGTCCACGGCCGATTCGATCGAGCCGTGGCCCGTCATGATGGCCACTTCGGTGCGCGGCAGTACTGCTTTGATCTGCTTCAGCAGTTCCACGCCGGATTGGTTCGGCAGCTTTAAATCCGTCAGCACCAGATCCGGCGGGTCCGTCTCCAGACGCTGGATCGCCGTTTCCGCGCTCTCTGCCTCGTTGCAGTTGTAGGCCAGCGAACTGCCGATGGTCATGCAGAGGCGGCGGATGCTCTGTTCGTCGTCCACTACCAGAAGTTTAATTCTTAGGTCTTCGCTCATGGTTTTCCGAACGCCTTCTCCACTATGGAAATGAGTTGCTGAACCCGAAATGGTTTCTCGATGCAGGGAGTCGAACTCCCCGTCAATAACGCCTGCGTTTCGCTGTTGGCCGTATCTCCGCTGATCAGGATGATGCGCTGGCTCAATTCCGGCCGGTTTTCCTTGATCCAATGGTGAACATCCGCGCCATTGATTTTTCCCGGCATCCGAATATCGGTGATCACGCCCGCGTAGGTTCCTTTGGCCAGGAGTTGCAGGCCCTCGTCTCCATTTGCCGCTTGCAACACGGTGTACCCGCGGCGTTCCAGCGCCGCACGCACAAAGGCGCTCACCGAAGTCTCATCCTCTATAAGGAGGATCGGTGAAACGGCCCGGGCTGTCGTCGGTGAACTCATCGCCCCGCCTCATTTGCTGCCGCAGCCAAGCCCGTTTCTGTTGCTCGTGGCAAGCGGACCAGAAATGTGCTGCCGCTTTCCCCGGCATTCGTCCAGCAGAGAATCTCTCCGCCATGGGCGCGCACGATTCCGTAGCAAATGCTCAATCCCAGCCCAGTGCCTTTGCCCGCCTGCTTGGTAGTAAAGAATGGATCGAAGATGCGTTCGGGGTCGCTGACGCCGGTCCCATTGTCCACAAATGTCACCTCAATCGAGTCGCCCGCGCGCTTTGTGGCGATGCGGATTCTTCCGTGATTTCCGGACTCCTGGATGGCGTCGTACGCGTTGTTCAGGATATTCAGGAACACCTGCTGGAGTTGCTGCGCATCCCCCAGCGTTTCTCCGATACCTTCGTCGAATTCCTCAACCACCTCGACTCCGTGGCTGGCAAAATCGTAGCTCCGCAGGCGAATCGTTTGCTGCAACACCGTATTTACCTGTACAGGTTCTTTCTGTGTCGGCCGCTGGCGAGCGAACCGCAGCAGGTCCTGCACGATTTCCTTTGTTCGCTGCGTTTCCTGCAGAATGATCTGTAAATCCTCGCGCGCCGAAGCAGGCATATCCTTGTTTTCCAGGAGCAGGTCCGTGAATCCCAGAATCGCGGCGAGGGGATTGTTCACTTCGTGGGCCACTCCGGAAACCAAGCGTCCGATTGTGGCCATTTTCTCGGAATGCGCTAGTTTCGCCTGTAACATCGCCGCGTCCGTGATGTCCGTCATTACCACCACCACGCTGTTCACCTGATTCATTTCATCCCGCATGGGGCTCAAGCTGATTGAGAAGTGCCCCATAGAAGCGTCACTGCGGCGTACGCGCAACTCCAGATTTTCCACCTGCTGCCCGTGCGCCGTGGTCTGCAATGCGGCCTCAAAATCTGCCCGGTGCGACGACTCCACCCACTCAACCAACCGGTGCCCGATCATCTCGTCTTCCAGATAACCCGTCTCATAGCACCGCCGGTTTGCGTAACTGATCAGCCCCGCGGTATCCAGCACCAGGATCATGCTCTGCGTGGTGTTCAGGATCTTCTGGTTGAAGTCGCGCTCGCGCTGCAGTTGCGACTGGAACATGCGCTGTTCCGTTACATCCAGCATCAGCCCGCGAATCTGCACCACCCGTCCGTGCTTGTCCCGCACCGCGCTGATGTTCTGCAGCGTGTGCAGCAAGCTGCCGTCTTTTCGCCGCAGTGTCTCTTCGTAATTTCGCAGCGCGCCGCGCTCGGCGATGGCCCGGACCAACCTTTCCTTTGCCGCTGCCGTGGGGTAGAGATGTGTGCTCACGTCCGCCTGAAGCAGTTCCGAGCTCGACTCATAGCCCAGCATGCGCACCATGGCGTCATTGACATCAAGGAATTGCCCCTCGGGGGTGGCAAAGAAGAGTCCTTCCTGAATGCTGTCAAATAACTCGCGGTATCTTCGTTCGGCTTCTCTGCGGTCCGTAATATCTTTCAGGACGTGAATGGTTCGCGAGTCGTCTTCTGTGACTCCACGCGTTCGCGATGTGGACACCAGGAATGAGCGCCCCTCGGACGTGGCGATGTACTCTTCCCGTATTTCATTGGTGTTGCGGCAGAACGGGCAGGGCAGGGCACTCCCCGTTTCCGCGATGTGCCGCAAACTGATCATCGGTTCGCCCACCAGCGCTACAGGCGATCTCCCAAGATGTGTTGCCAGCGAGCGGTTGGTCCTTACAATCCTTCCCCGCTGGTCGTGCACGGCGATGTAGTCACTGATGGCGTCAATATCTTCCACCCACTGCTTCTTCGAGCGCTCCAGTTGGGCGAAACGCCGCACCTTTTCCATCGAGAGCGCTGCATGGCTTCCCAAGACAGCCAGCAGTTCATCCTCTTTCGGCGAGAAGTTTGCCTTTCGCCGTATCAAGCACACGGTCCCCATCAACTCTCCGTCGCTCGCATAGATCGGATAGAACGCGCAATACTTTGCCAAGTCACCCAGCGGCAGAACTTCCAGTCCCGGCCGCTTCCGCTTCACGTTCTCCAACACCCAGGTTCTCTCGCTCTCCCCGCCCGGGAATTCCGTTCCTTGCGAGTACAACTCAACCGCGCTTCCCAGAATCTCTCCCACACCTCCCCATTCCGCCTTCAACATTTCTGTCGCTTGCCCCGCAAAACTCGCTAGAAACACGGGCAGGTCCCGCGACCTTGCCGCTTCCACTACCAAATCCATTAATTCCTGGGAATAGTCGTGCTTGGATTGTCCGGAACTCCCCGGGCTACGAACAGCCGCCGGGCGGCGGGCACGATATTTCTTGCGATCACGCATAGGGGCTAAGGGGGCTCTGCGTGCGTCTCAATTTAAGAAGCCACGCACCCCCACGCTACTCAGCCATCTCATTCTGAGTCAAATCTTGTTCCCGAAGATGGTACGCATGCGTTACCTGACCTTAAGTGCTAGTCCCTTCTACGTCTCAGCGTGAGACCATTCCGCTCGAACTATCACCTCCGTGAGACGAGAGCGCACGGACAAAGGCTCTCCCGTCCTTTCTTCATGTTCTCTATCTTATTTGAATGAAAGCTGTTATTGGGATTGTGCACAAAAAACGAAGGATTACTTAAGCGCCTCCTATGCTGGCATTGCACTTGCCTTCTCTTGCGTGGGGTAGTTTTACGCCTGAGGAGGCTGTGGTGCACATCCGATTCCGTTGGACGAAAAGATTCCTTGCCGCCGTTGCGGCCAGCTTGTTTGCGCTGTCGTTGGTCAGTGCGCAGTCGGTAAGTGATGAAGGCAGACGCAAGGTCAAGAGCAAGACATCTCCCGTTTACCCGGAACTGGCGCGCCGCATGAACATCTCCGGTAAGGTCAAGATCGAGCTGACAATTGCACCCGACGGCCACGTGCGCAGTACGCGGGCCATCGGCGGGCACCCTGTTCTGGTGCAATCCTGCGTGGATGCGATCAAAGATTGGAAGTACGAGCCCGCGGCCGAAGAGACCACACAGATCGTCGAATTTGATTTCAAGGGGCAGTAACCCGCCAGGTCCAGTGCCATTGTCGGTCGTTTGTCGTGTTGGGTGTTTGTTCCTGTATTGGGGAGTGGAGGAAGTAACGCAATGACCATCGGAAAGCAGTTATATCGAAGTTTTGGAGCGATCCTGCTCACCCTACTTTGCCTGCTGATTGTGGACGTCGGGGCGATCTTAAAAGCCCGGTCCGCAAACGCCGAAGTCACGGATACTCTGAAGGACTTCCGGGCGACAGAGGCAGTCCGCTACCAGATCATGCAGAACCGTTTGAACCTCAACAACTTTCTCCTCAGCGGTGATCCCCGCGATGAGGACAAGGTCAATCATGGGTTTATGGACCTTTCTGATGTCATCAAGCGCGGCCAGGCCGGCACCCCTAACGAAGACCTGCGCACCGCTCTCATCCAGGTCGAGAGCACCGAAGCCAGTTGGGCCGACAATTTTGCCAAGCCTCTGCTCGCCAAGCGCCATCAGGTCGACGCGGGCGATGCCACCGTCTCTGATCTTCAGATCTTCTACCTGCAGAAGGACCCCGCTTCGTGGTTAGCCAAATCTTCAGCTGCTCTAGATCAAGCCAACTCAAACATCAGCCGTTCGCTTGATCAATCGCAGAGCACCGCCAAGACCGCTAGCACCCTTAGCTTTATCCTGGTCCTTTTGGGCACGATATTTGCCATTGCTTTCGGACTTTGGACCGCTTTCCGGACCGCCAATTCCATCACGCAACCTCTGCAGCACCTCATTACCGTCGCGCAGGAAATCGGTGATTCCGGCGACCTCGACCAAAACATTGACATTCACCGCAACGACGAAATCGGAGCTCTCGCCACTACCTTTAACAACATGGTGGCTTACCTGAAAGAGATGGCCAGCGTTTCCATGGCCGTTGCTGAGGGAGACCTCACCGTTGAAGTCGCGCCCCGCTCGAAGCGCGATACGCTCGGCAATGCTTTCCTTCGCATGTCTCACGGTTTGCAGGAAATTGTGCGCACCACCCGCGATGGCGCCTCGCAGGTTTCCGCCGGTTCCAATCAGGTTGCTGGTGCCGCCGACGAATCCGCCAAGGTCAGCGTCCAGGCCTCTTCTGCCATTGAGGAAGTTACCAGCACCATGCACGAAATGAGCATCAACGTGCAAAACGTCGTCAAGAACACCCAGGTGCAGGCTTCCAGCGTCGCCGAAACTTCCGCTTCCATCGATCAGATGGTCACTTCCATTCAGCGCGTCGCCGACACCGCCAAGGTCCTTCTGGACATCGCCAATCGTTCCCGCGAGGAAGTGGTGACCGGCATTCAAACCATGGAGAAGGCCACCGACGGCCTGAACCGCACCAACCGCGCCATTCAATCTTCTGCGGAAATCATTAATATTCTAGGCCACCGTGCCGACGATATCGGCAAGATCATCGAAGTGATTGACGACCTTGCCGAACAGACCAACCTGCTCGCCCTCAACGCCGCCATCGAAGCTGCGCGTGCCGGGGAGCACGGTCTCGGGTTCGCGGTCGTGGCCGACGAAGTCCGCAAGCTCGCGGAAAAGTCCACCCAATCCACCAAGGAAATTGCCGACCTGATTCAGAGCATCCAGCGCGAAGCACGCCAGGCCGTGGAAAACATGGAGCACAGCACCCGCATCGTCGAGGAAGGTCTCAGCCTCGGCAACGATCTAGGCTCTGCCCTTCACAAGATTTCCGACGTGGTCACGGAAGTCTACAAGTTCTCGCAGGAAATCGGCGCGGCCACCAACGAGCAGTCCGTGGGCTCATCGCAGATCGCCAAGGCCACCAATCGCCTCACCGAAATCACCCAGGAGATTAACTCCGCCGTCGAAGAACAGGCTTCCGGCGCCCAGGCCGTCGTACGCGCCATGGACAAGATGCGCGAACTTGTGCAGCAATCCGCTTCCAGTTCCACCGAGCTTTCGGCAGCTGCCGAGCAGATGCTCAAACTCTCTCGCAACTTGCTCGAAAACATGGGGCGCTTTGTCCTCGACAACAACGGCAATCTTCGCTCGCGCCGCGAGGCCGCCGCGCAGCGCCGCCACGCTCCGGCCACCGAATCCAGAGAATTCGAGTACGCCGAAGTCACTCGTTCCTGAACCGGAGACTGCTTCATGGAGAAAGACTATCAGGTCGTCGGCTTTCGCATCGGAAACGAGACGTACGGCGTTCGTATCGCTTCCGTTCGCGAAATCGTGCGTGTTCCCGAGATCACTTCGGTGCCCAACGCTCCGGACATCATCGAAGGGGTCATCAACCTTCGCGGCAAGATTATTCCCGTCATGGACCTCCGCAAGCGTTTCCGTTCCGCGGCGGCCCAGCCGGACAAAAAGAACCGCATCCTTGTCGTTGAACTCGATAACAAGCTCCTCGGATTGATTGTCAGCTCCGCTTCCGAGGTCCTGAAGATTCCGCCGTCAGAAATCGAATCGCCCGGCTCCGTTTTTGCCGAAGGCGAATCCAGTTATGTCACCGGTGTGGGTAAGCTCAAGGGCCGCCTGATTATCCTCCTGGATATTGCCAGGCTCTTGCGCCAGCCGGAATTCAAGAAACTCGAGGAGGTCGCGGAACCCGTCGCGTTGGCTCGCTAGCGTCTTCCACCTTTCCGGAAGGGCCGCAGACCGCCGATGTTTCCGCCCGCACTCAGCATGGGAACGATCACTGCGCAAGTTCAGCTCACCGAAGCAGAACTCAAGCTCCTGCAGACTCTTGTCTACCAGGAGTGCGGCATGTACTTTGACGAACGCCGCTCCCACTTCCTCAAGGACCGCCTTCAGCGCCGCCTGAAGGCCTGCCAGTTGGAATCCTTCTACAGCTACTACCGCCTGCTCACCAGCCGCGAGGGCCGCGCCGAGCTTGCCCTGCTTCTCGAAAATCTTACCGTCAACGAAACGAGTTTCTTCCGCAATCGCCCGCAACTCGATCTCCTCCAGAAAGGCGTGCTCGAGGAGATCCTCCACCACAAACAGGAGCGCCGCGATTGGAATCTTCGCGTATGGTCCGCCGGCTGTTCCACCGGGCAGGAGCCCTATTCCGTCGCAATTCTCATCTGCGACGCGCTTGCTTACTACTACCTGCGCAATCCGCTTCCCTTCGATATGCCGTCGCCCAAGCCGCTCATTCCTCCTCCGTGGAAACTGGAGATTGTGGCTTCAGACATAAGCTACGCCAGCCTGCGCCACGGCCAGGAAGGGCTGTACTCGGAAGTGCAGATGGAGCCGGTGGATTACACGACGCGGCTGCGCTATTTCGAGAAGGCCAGCGAAAAGTACACCGTCAAGCCGCAGCTCAAGGAACTGGTTCAATTCGACTTTCACAATCTCAAAACCGAATTCTTGCCGCGGCGCAATGACATCATCCTGTGCCGCAACGTCATGATCTATTTCGACGAGGCCGAACAGAAGCGCCTAATCGAAAAGTTCTGGCATTGCTTGAATCCCGGCGGCTACCTGTTTGTCGGCCACGCGGAGAGCCTTTTCGGGCTCACACAAAAATTCAAGATGATCCATGAAAACAATGGTACCGCTTACAAGCGTCTTGAGGTGAATGGTTGAGCTTTCTGCCCGATGAACGGAGTTCGGAGCTTCGCGCGCTCTTCTTTGAGAGCGCCGAGGAACTCCTGCAGACCATCAACGAAGCTGGTCTGAGCCTCGAACAGCACCCCGCTGACGAGGAACTGCTCCGCAGTGTGCGCCGCGCCGTCCATACGCTGAAAGGCGATTCCGCGGCCTGCGGCTTCCAGAAGCTCAGCGAAATTTCCCACGAACTCGAAGACGTCCTGACACTCCAGATTGGCCAGACCCACGGCGCAAAACTCGCCGAAGTGGTTCTTGCCGCCGTGGACACGTTTGAAAGCATGCTGAGCGCTTATCAGAAGCAGCTTGAGCCGCCTCCGGCCACCGCTCTGCGCGAGTTGATTCAGCGCTTGCTTCAGGCGCCCGCCGCTTCAGAAGGTGCTGGCGCATCTTCCCACGGCGAAGTACCCGCAACTTTTCGCTGGAGCGAATACGAGCAGCTCATGATTTCCGAGGCGCTTCTCCGCGGCGACAAAGTCTACAATATCGCCCTGCGCATCGATCCCAACAGCGCCATGCGTGCCGCCGCCTTTCAGCTTGTTCGCAATGTCCTGCACGCCTGCGG